>NZ_JBSHKH010000033.1:0-72975 GCF_053643595.1 Streptomyces sp. NPDC055506
GAACCATACGGTTCCGGCCACCCCGGAGGCACGTTTCTGCGCTGGCCCCTGAGGGCTCAGGCCTCCTCGTGGGAGGCGACCGCGCGGCGCGCGTCCGCGTCCAGGACACCCCAGCTGATCAGCTGCTCGGTGAGGACCGAAGGCGACTGGTCGTAGATGACGGCGAGTGTGCGCAGGTCGTCCTGGCGGATCGAGAGCACCTTGCCGTTGTAGTCGCCGCGCTGCGACTGGATCGTGGCCGCGTAGCGCTGCAGGGGACCCGCCTTCTCGGCCGGCACCGTGGCCAGCCGCTCCAGGTCCAGGACCAGCTTCGGCGGCGGCTCGGCGGCCCCGCCCGGGGTGGTGCCCGGGAGCAGCTCCTGCACGGGGACACCGTAGAAGTCCGCCAGCTCGGCGAGGCGCTGCACGGTCACGGCGCGGTCGCCGCGCTCGTACGAACCGACCACGACCGCCTTCCAGCGTCCCTGGGACTTCTCCTCGACACCGTGGAGGGAAAGGCCCTGCTGGGTGCGGATCGCCCGGAGCTTGGCCCCGAGCTGTTTGGCGTATTCGCTGGACATATAGCTCCCCGGCACTGTGTCGACGCGGTCAGCTGTGTTGCCGGACCGCGCGGCTGGTAACTCACTGTGAGGTTACGCAGCGTTACTCTGCCGCGTCAAGCCGAATGGTCCGCACCGACTCTTCCGTGGTATCGGCACTCTGTTAGGCCGAACGGGTGATCCGAGGGGGCCATCGGGATGATCGCGGGGACCTGCTACCGTGTATGGCGCAATCCCGACGTCCTTTAAGGTCCGTCCCGTGAGGCGGAGAAGGAGGTCCGTTTCGTATGGACACGCATGACACGCAGTCCGATGCCCGGCCCGTTCTCGAAGGGCCCGACATCGCGCGGGTGCTGACCCGCATCGCCCACGAGATCGTCGAACGCGCCAAGGGCGCCGACGACGTGGTGCTCCTCGGCATTCCGACCCGGGGCGTCTTCCTCGCCCGGCGGCTCGCCGACAAGCTCGAGCAGATCACCGAACGCAAGGTTCCGTGCGGCTCGCTCGACATCACCATGTACCGCGACGACCTGCGCATGCACCCACCGCGTGCGCTGGCCCGCACGGAGATCCCCGGTGACGGCATCGACGGCAAGCTGGTCGTCCTCGTCGACGACGTGCTCTTCTCCGGCCGCACCATCCGGGCCGCCCTCGACGCGCTGAACGACATCGGGCGCCCGCGCGCGGTGCAGCTCGCCGTCCTCGTCGACCGTGGTCACCGCGAACTGCCCATCCGCGCCGACTACGTCGGCAAGAACCTCCCCACGTCGTTGCGGGAGACGGTCAAGGTCCAGCTCGCCGAGGAGGACGGTCGCGACACCGTGCTGCTCGGTGCCAAGCAGACCTCCCAGTAGCGCTTCAGGCGTACGCCGCTGTCGTACGCCGGCTCAGTGCGCCCCCGCGCGCACCCGTCTGCCCGAATTCTCCTGAACTGCCTTACGGAGCCTGACAGATGCAGCGTCATCTCATCTCGGCCGCCGACCTCACCCGCGACGACGCCGTCCTGATCCTCGACACCGCCGAGGAGATGGCCCGGGTCGCCGACCGGCCGATCAAGAAACTGCCGACCCTGCGCGGCCGCACGATCGTCAACCTCTTCTTCGAGGACTCCACCCGGACCCGGATCTCCTTCGAGGCCGCCGAGAAGCGGCTGTCCGCGGACGTCATCAACTTCTCCGCCAAGGGCTCCAGCGTCTCCAAGGGCGAGTCCCTGAAGGACACCGCCCAGACCCTGGAGGCCATGGGCGTCGACGCCGTGGTCATCCGGCACGGCGCCTCCGGAGCCCCCTACCGGCTGGCCAACTCCGGGTGGATCGACGCGGCCGTCGTCAACGCCGGCGACGGCACCCACCAGCACCCCACGCAGGCCCTGCTGGACGCCTTCACCATGCGCCGCCGTCTGGTCGGCCCGGACGCCGGGATCGGCCAGGACCTCGCCGGCAGGCGCATCACCATCGTCGGCGACGTCCTGCACAGCCGGGTCGCCCGCTCCAACGTCGACCTGCTGCACACCCTGGGCGCCGAGGTCACCCTCGTCGCCCCGCCGACCCTGGTGCCCGTCGGCATCGAGACCTGGCCCTGCGAGGTGTCGTACGACCTCGACAGCACGCTGCCCAAGTCCGACGCGGTGATGATGCTGCGCGTGCAGCGCGAGCGCATGAACGCCGCCTTCTTCCCGACCGAGCGCGAGTACTCCCGGCGCTACGGCCTCGACGGCGAGCGCATGGCGCGGATGCCCGAGCACGCCGTCGTGATGCACCCCGGCCCGATGGTCCGGGGCATGGAGATCACCGCCGAGGTCGCCGACTCCGACCGCTGCACCGTCGTCGAGCAGGTCGCAAACGGAGTGTCCATCCGGATGGCCGTCCTGTACCTGCTGCTCGGTGGCAACGAACCCGCCGTAACCCAGTCCCGTACCGAGGAGAAGCAAGACCGATGAGCAAGATCCTGATCCGTGGTGCGAAGGTGCTGGGCGGCGAGCCGCAGGACGTGCTGATCGACGGCGGGACAATCGCCGAGGTGGGTGCCGGTCTGAGCGCCGAGGGCGCCGAGGTCGTCGAGGCCGACGGCAAGGTGCTGCTGCCGGGCCTGGTCGATCTGCACACCCATCTGCGCGAGCCCGGCCGCGAGGACTCGGAGACGGTCCTCACCGGCACGCGCGCCGCGGCCTCCGGTGGCTACACCACCGTGTTCGCCATGGCCAACACCTTCCCGGTCGCCGACACCGCAGGTGTCGTCGAGCAGGTCTGGCGGCTCGGCAAGGAGCACGGCTACTGCGACGTCCAGCCGATCGGTGCCGTCACCGTCGGCCTGGAGGGCAGGAAGCTCGCCGAGCTGGGCGCCATGCACGAGTCGGCCGCCGGCGTCACCGTCTTCTCCGACGACGGCAAGTGCGTCCACGACGCCGTGATCATGCGCCGCGCCCTGGAGTACGTGAAGGCCTTCGGCGGTGTCGTCGCGCAGCACGCGCAGGAGCCGCGGCTGACCGAGGGCGCCGAGATGAACGAGGGCATCGTCTCCGCCGAGCTGGGCCTCGGGGGCTGGCCCGCGGTGGCCGAAGAATCGATCATCGCCCGGGATGTCCTGCTCGCCGACCACGTCGGCTCCCGCGTCCACATCTGCCACCTGTCGACCGCCGGCTCCGTCGAGATCGTCCGCTGGGCGAAGTCCCGCGGCATCGCCGTCACCGCCGAGGTCACCCCGCACCACCTCCTGCTCACGGACGAGCTGGTGCGCACGTACAACCCCGTCTACAAGGTCAACCCGCCGCTGCGCACCGAGCGCGACGTGCTGGCCCTGCGCGAGGCGCTCGCCGACGGCACGATCGACATCGTCGCCACCGACCACGCCCCGCACCCGCACGAGGACAAGGACTGCGAATGGGCCGCGGCCGCCATGGGCATGGTCGGCCTGGAGACCGCGTTGTCAGTGGTGCAGGAGACCATGGTCGACACGGGTCTGCTGGACTGGGCCGGCGTCGCCGACCGGATGTCCGTCAAGCCCGCGCAGATCGGACAGGCCACGGGCCACGGACGTCCCGTCTCGGCAGGTGAGCCCGCCAACCTCACCCTGGTCGACACGGCATACCGTGGGCTCGTGGAACCCGCGGGCTTCGCCTCGCGCAGCCGCAACACCCCCTACGAGGGGCGCGAGCTGCCGGGCCGTGTGACGCACACGTGGCTGCGGGGCAAGGCCACGCTCGTCGACGGGAAGCTCACGTGACACCTGTATTCCTGCTGGCCGCCGAGAAGGAATCGGCGCAAGTGACCGACTGGGCCGCCCGCATCGGCTGGGTCGTCGGCCTCGCCCTCTTCGTCGCGCTCGTCTACTGGCTGATGCGCGAGGGCTGGAAGTGGCGCGGCACCCTCCAGGGCGACCTGCCCGAGCTGCCCACCGCCCCGGACGACCCGGGCCCCGAGAAGCTGGCCATGAGCGGCCGCTACCACGGCTCCACCACCGCCGGTCAGTGGCTCGACCGCATCGTGGCTCAGGGCCTGGGCACCCGCAGTCGTGCCGAGCTCACCCTCACGGACGCCGGCCTCGACGTCGTACGCCCCGGGGCGAGCGACTTCTTCGTCCCCGTCGCACAGCTGCGCGAGGCCCGGCTCGACAAGGGCATCGCCGGCAAGGTCCTCACCGAGGGCGGCCTGCTGATCGTCACCTGGGAGCACGGCGACCGGCTGATCGACTCCGGGTTCCGCTCCGACCACGCGGCCGAGCACAACGAGTGGGTCGAGACCATCAACTCCATGATCGAAACGAACACCAGGGAAGGCGTCGAACGATGACCACCTCCACAAGGGGAGCTGCCAGGACTCCCGCCGTACTCGTCCTTGAGGACGGCCGGATCTTCCGCGGCCGTGCCTACGGGGCCGTGGGGGAGACCTTCGGCGAAGCGGTGTTCTCCACCGGCATGACCGGCTACCAGGAGACCCTCACCGACCCCTCGTACCACCGCCAGGTCGTGGTGATGACCGCCCCGCACGTGGGCAACACAGGTGTGAACGACGAGGACCCCGAGTCCAAGAAGATCTGGGTCTCCGGATACGTCGTGCGCGACCCCGCGCGCGTGCCGTCCAACTGGCGCTCCCGGCGCTCGCTGGACGAGGAACTGGCGAAGCAGGGCGTCGTCGGCATCTCCGGCATCGACACCCGCGCCCTCACGCGGCACCTGCGCGAGCGCGGCGCCATGCGCGTCGGCATCTTCAGCGGCGAGGCGGTGCGGGAGGACGGCGCGCTGCTGGCCCGCGTCCAGGAAGCCCCCCAGATGAAGGGCGCGAACCTCTCCGCCGAGGTCGCCACCACCGAGCCGTACGTCGTCCCCGCGATCGGCGAGAAGAAGTTCACCGTCGCCGCCGTCGACCTCGGCATCAAGGGCATGACCCCGCACCGCATGGCCGAGCGCGGCATAGAGGTGCATGTCCTCCCCGCCACCGCGACCGTCGAGGACGTCTACGCGGTCGAGCCGGACGGCGTGTTCTTCTCCAACGGTCCGGGCGACCCGGCCACCGCCGACCACCCCGTCTCCGTCATGCGCGGCGTCCTGGAGCGCGGCACCCCGCTCTTCGGCATCTGCTTCGGCAACCAGATCCTGGGCCGCGCGCTCGGCTTCGGCACCTTCAAGCTGAAGTACGGCCACCGCGGCATCAACCAGCCGGTGCAGGACCGTACGACCGGCAAGGTCGAGGTCACCGCGCACAACCACGGCTTCGCCGTCGACGCACCGCTCGACCAGGTCTCCGAGACCCCGTTCGGCCGCGCCGAGGTGTCGCACGTCTGCCTGAACGACAACGTGGTGGAGGGGCTGCGGCTTCTCGACCGCCCCGCCTTCAGCGTCCAGTACCACCCCGAAGCGGCAGCCGGCCCGCACGACGCCGCCTACCTGTTCGACCGCTTCGTATCCCTGATGGAGGGCCAGCGTGCCTAAGCGCACCGATATCCAGTCCGTCCTGGTCATCGGCTCCGGCCCGATCGTCATCGGCCAGGCCGCCGAGTTCGACTACTCCGGCACCCAGGCGTGCCGCGTCCTGAAGGCCGAGGGCCTGCGGGTCATCCTCGTGAACTCCAACCCGGCGACGATCATGACCGACCCGGAGATCGCCGACGCCACGTACGTCGAGCCGATCACCCCCGAGTTCGTCGAGAAGATCATCGCCAAGGAGCGCCCGGACGCCCTGCTGCCCACCCTGGGCGGCCAGACGGCCCTCAACACGGCGATCTCGCTGGACGAGGCCGGCACCCTCGCCAAGTACGGCGTCGAGCTCATCGGCGCCAACGTCGAGGCGATCAACAAGGGCGAGGACCGCGACCTCTTCAAGGAGGTCGTCGAGGCCGTCCGCGGCAAGATCGGGCACGGCGAGTCCGCCCGCTCGGTCATCTGCCACTCCATGGACGAGGTCCTCGCGGGCGTCGACACGCTCGGCGGCTACCCGGTCGTCGTCCGCCCCTCCTTCACCATGGGTGGCGCCGGCTCCGGCTTCGCCCACGACGAGGAGGAGCTGCGCCGGATCGCCGGGCAGGGCCTCACCCTCTCGCCGACCACCGAGGTGCTCCTGGAGGAGTCCATCCTCGGCTGGAAGGAGTACGAGCTGGAGCTGATGCGCGACAAGCACGACAACGTCGTGGTCGTCTGCTCCATCGAGAACTTCGACCCCATGGGCGTGCACACCGGCGACTCGATCACGGTCGCCCCGGCGATGACCCTCACCGACCGCGAGTACCAGACCCTGCGCGACATCGGCATCGCCGTCATCCGCGAGGTCGGCGTCGACACCGGCGGCTGCAACATCCAGTTCGCGGTGAACCCCGAGGACGGTCGCGTGATCGTCATCGAGATGAACCCGCGCGTCTCGCGCTCCTCGGCGCTCGCCTCCAAGGCGACCGGCTTCCCGATCGCCAAGATCGCCGCCAAGCTGGCCGTCGGCTACACGCTCGACGAGATCCCGAACGACATCACGCAGGAAACCCCGGCCTCCTTCGAGCCCACGCTCGACTACGTGGTCGTGAAGGCCCCGCGCTTCGCCTTCGAGAAGTTCCCGCAGGCCGACTCCACCCTCACGACCACCATGAAGTCGGTCGGCGAGGCCATGGCCATCGGCCGGAACTTCACCGAGGCCTTCCAGAAGGCCCTGCGTTCGCTGGAGAAGAAGGGCAGCCAGTTCACCTTCGTCGGCGAGCCCGGCGACAAGGCCGAGCTGCTCCGCGAGTCCGTCCGGCCCACCGACGGCCGCATCAACACCGTCATGCAGGCCATCCGCGCGGGCGCCACGCCCGAGGAGATCTTCGAGTACACGAAGATCGACCCCTGGTTCGTCGACCAGCTCTTCCTGATCAAGGAGATCGCGGACGAGCTGGCCGAGGCGCCCGAGCTGACCGCCGACCTGTTCGCCGAGGCCAAGCGGCACGGCTTCTCCGACACGCAGATCGGCGAGATCCGCGGCCTGCGCGAGGACGTCGTCCGGGAGGTCCGGCACGCACTGGGCATCCGCCCGGTGTACAAGACGGTCGACACCTGCGCCGCCGAGTTCGCCGCGAAGACGCCGTACTTCTACTCCTCCTACGACGAGGAGAGCGAGGTCGCGCCCCGCGAGAAGCCGGCCGTCATCATCCTGGGCTCCGGCCCGAACCGCATCGGCCAGGGCATCGAGTTCGACTACTCCTGCGTCCACGCCTCCTTCGCCCTGAGCGACGCAGGCTACGAGACCGTGATGGTCAACTGCAACCCGGAGACCGTCTCCACGGACTACGACACCTCCGACCGCCTGTACTTCGAGCCGCTGACACTCGAGGACGTGCTGGAGATCGTCCACGCCGAGCAGCAGGCCGGACCCGTCGCGGGCGTCGTCGTCCAGCTCGGCGGCCAGACCCCGCTGGGCCTGTCGCAGGCGCTCAAGGACAACGGCGTGCCGATCGTCGGCACCTCCCCGGAGGCCATCCACGCCGCCGAGGACCGGGGCGCCTTCGGACGGGTCCTCCAGGAGGCCGGTCTCCCGGCCCCCAAGCACGGCACCGCCACCACCTTCGCCGAGGCCAAGGCCATCGCCGACGAGATCGGCTACCCGGTCCTGGTGCGTCCGTCGTACGTCCTCGGCGGGCGCGGCATGGAGATCGTCTACGACGAGACGCGCCTGGAGGCGTATATCTCCGAGTCGACGGAGATCAGCCCGTCCCGGCCGGTCCTGGTCGACCGGTTCCTCGACGACGCCATCGAGATCGACGTCGACGCGCTCTACGACGGCCAGGAGCTCTACCTCGGCGGCGTCATGGAGCACATCGAGGAGGCCGGCATCCACTCCGGCGACTCGGCGTGCGCCCTGCCCCCGATCACGCTCGGCGGCTTCGACATCAAGCGCCTGCGGGCCTCCACGGAGGGCATCGCGAAGGGCGTCGGGGTCCGCGGCCTGATCAACATCCAGTTCGCGCTGGCGGGCGACATCCTCTACGTCCTGGAGGCCAACCCGCGCGCCTCCCGGACCGTCCCCTTCACCTCGAAGGCGACCGCGGTGCCGCTGGCCAAGGCCGCCGCCCGGATCTCGCTGGGCGCCACGATCGCCGAGCTGCGCGCCGAGGGCCTGCTCCCGGCCACCGGCGACGGCGGCGAGCTCCCGCTCGACGCGCCGATCTCCGTCAAGGAGGCCGTCATGCCGTGGTCGCGCTTCCGCGACATCCACGGCCGCGGCGTCGACACGGTCCTCGGCCCGGAGATGCGCTCCACGGGCGAGGTCATGGGCATCGACTCCGTCTTCGGCACGGCGTACGCCAAGTCGCAGGCGGGCGCCTACGGCCCGCTGCCCACCAAGGGCCGGGCCTTCATCTCGGTCGCCAACCGCGACAAGCGCTCGATGATCTTCCCGGCGCGGGAGCTGGTCGCCCACGGCTTCGAGCTGATGGCCACGTCCGGCACGGCCGAGGTGCTCAAGCGCAACGGCATCAACGCCACCGTCGTGCGCAAGCAGTCCGAGGGCACCGGCCCGAACGGCGAGAAGACCATCGTCCAGCTCATCCACGACGGCGAGGTCGACCTCATCGTCAACACCCCGTACGGCACGGGCGGCCGCCTCGACGGCTACGACATCCGTACGGCGGCCGTGGCACGGTCCGTGCCCTGCCTGACGACGGTCCAGGCGCTCGCGGCGGCGGTCCAGGGCATCGACGCCCTCAACCGCGGCGACGTGAGCGTCCGGTCGCTCCAGGAACACGCGGAACATCTGACCGCGGCCCGCGACTAGCAGCCCCGAGGGGGACACCGGAAACGGTGTCCCCCTCTTCGTGAGGACGCCACGTCTTCGTGAGGACATCATGTACAAGATCTTCTTCAGTCTCGTCTTCAAGCGGCTGGACCCGGAGCAGGCGCACCACCTCGCCTTCCGCTGGATCCGCCTGGTCGCCCGCGTTCCCGTGCTGCGCACCTTCCTCGCGGCCGCCCTCGCGCCCCGCCACAAGGAGCTGCGCACGGAGGCCTTCGGGCTGCGCATGCACGGCCCCTTCGGGCTCGCGGCGGGCTTCGACAAGAACGCCGTGGGCATCGACGGCATGGCGATGCTCGGCTTCGACCACGTCGAGATCGGCACGGTGACCGGCGAGCCGCAGTCCGGCAACCCCAAGCAGCGGCTGTTCCGGCTGGTCAAGGACCACGCGCTCATCAACCGCATGGGCTTCAACAACGACGGCTCGCTCCGCGTCGCCGCCCGCCTGGCCTCCCGTACGCCGGTCTTCAGGACCGTCGTCGGCGTCAACATCGGCAAGACCAAGGTGGTACCCGAGGAGGAGGCCGTCGCGGACTACGTGAAGTCCGCCGAGCGGCTGGCACCCTACGCCGACTACCTCGTGGTCAACGTCTCCTCGCCGAACACGCCCGGTCTGCGCAATCTGCAGGCCACGGAGGCGCTGCGTCCCCTGCTGAGCGCCGTCCGCGAGGCCGCCGACGGCGCGGTGCCGGCGCGGCGTGTCCCGCTCCTGGTCAAGATCGCGCCGGACCTCGCCGACGAGGACATCGACGCGGTCGCCGACCTCGCCGTGGAACTGGGCCTGGACGGCATCATCGCCACCAACACCACCATCGCGCGCGAAGGACTCGGCCTGAAGTCCGACCCCTCCCTGGTCAAGGAGACCGGCGGCCTGTCCGGGGCGCCCCTGAAGGAACGCTCCCTGGAGGTCCTGCGCCGCCTCTACGCGCGCGTGAGCGACCGGATCACCCTGGTGGGCGTGGGCGGCGTAGAGAACGCCGAGGACGCCTGGCAGCGCATCCTGGCCGGTGCCACGCTGGTCCAGGGCTACAGCGCCTTCATCTACGAGGGGCCCTTCTGGGGCCGCGCGATCCACAAGGGGCTCGCCGCGCGCCTTCGCACCAGCCCGTACGCCACGCTCGCCGACGCGGTGGGCGCCGACGTGAGGAAGACGGCATGAGTGGTCTCGAACCCTTCGGCACGCGTCTGCGCCGGGCCATGGACGAGCGCGGCCCGCTCTGCGTCGGCATCGACCCGCACGCCTCCCTGCTCGCCGAGTGGGGCCTGAACGGCGACGTGGCGGGCCTGGAGCGGTTCAGCCGCACGGTCGTCGAGGCCCTGGCCGACCGGGTCGCCGTGCTCAAGCCGCAGAGCGCGTTCTTCGAGCGCTTCGGCTCGCGCGGACTGGCCGTCCTTGAGGCGTCGGTGGCCGAGGCCCGGGCGGCGGGCGCCCTGGTCGTGACGGACGCCAAGCGCGGCGACATCGGCTCGACCATGGCCGCGTACGCCGAGTCGTTCCTGCACAAGGACGCGCCGCTGTTCTCCGACGCGCTGACGGTCTCGCCCTACCTCGGCTACGGCTCGCTGAGCCCGGCCGTCGCGCTGGCCCGGGAGAGCGGCGCCGGGCTGTTCGTGCTGGCGCTGACCTCCAACCCGGAGGGCGGCGAGGTCCAGCACGCCGTACGCTCCGACGGCCGGAACGTCGGAGCGACGATGCTCGCGCACCTGGCCGCCGAGAACGCGGGGGAGGAGCCCCTGGGGTCCTTCGGCGCGGTCGTCGGTGCCACTCTCGGTGACCTGTCGTCGTACGACCTGGACATCAACGGCCCGCTCCTCGCGCCCGGCATCGGCGCCCAGGGGGCCACGCCGGCCGATCTTCCGGGGGTCTTCGGGGCGGCGGTGCGCAATGTCGTGCCGAACGTCAGCCGGGCAGTGCTACGCCACGGTCCCGACGTGGTCGCGCTGCGTGACGCCGCGGAACGCTTCGCGGAGGAGATCCGTCACGCTGTGACCTCCTCCTGACCACTTCCTGACCTTCTTGTGAGTCCTCCGATGAGTGGCCGGGGGCGGGCTTGAGTCTGAATACATCCTCAAATCCGGGGCAGTATGTCCTAAATGTCTGTTCAGATGAAGGCTGACCAGGACTTTTCCGCTGTTCTCGCTGACTCTGGCGGACTTGCCCGCTAGTCTCCGACGAGAGTCAACGGGCGAGCGTGTTGCTCGTGGCTCCCCAGGTGTGGGGCGACTAGGTTCCTCACCGGTCCGTATCCGACAGTTCGACATCCGAGGTGACGTAGGCGTGGCTCTTCCGCCCCTTACCCCTGAACAGCGCGCAGCCGCGCTCGAAAAGGCCGCCGCGGCTCGCCGGGAGCGGGCCGAGGTCAAGAATCGACTCAAGCACTCCGGCGCCTCCCTCCACGAGGTCATCAAGCAGGGCCAGGAGAACGACGTCATCGGCAAGATGAAGGTCTCCGCTCTCCTTGAGTCCCTGCCGGGCGTGGGCAAGGTCCGCGCCAAGCAGATCATGGAGCGACTCGGCATCTCCGAGAGCCGTCGTGTGCGTGGTCTCGGCTCCAACCAGATCGCCTCCCTGGAGCGCGAGTTCGGCAGCACCGGCAGCTGAGTCCGGACCACTCCGGTTCAACTGGAATAATCGCTGCATGACTGAACGTCCGCGGCTGACCGTGCTCTCCGGCCCCTCGGGGGTCGGCAAGAGCACGGTCGTCGCTCATATGCGCAAGGAACACCCCGAGGTCTGGCTCTCGGTGTCGGCGACGACCCGTAAGCCCCGCCCCGGCGAGAAGCATGGTGTCCACTACTTCTTCGTCACCGACGACGAGATGGACAAGCTGATCGCCAACGGCGAACTGCTGGAGTGGGCCGAATTCGCCGGCAACCGCTACGGCACGCCGCGCGCGGCCGTGCAGGAGCGCCTGGAGGCCGGTGAGCCGGTCCTCCTGGAGATCGACCTGCAGGGTGCCCGTCTGGTCCGGGAGTCGATGCCCGAGGCCCAGCTGGTGTTCCTGGCTCCTCCCTCCTGGGAGGAGCTGGTGCGCAGACTCACCGGGCGGGGTACCGAACCGCCCGAGGTGATCGAGCGCCGACTCGAGGCGGCGAAGATCGAACTCGCCGCCGAGCCGGAGTTCGACACCACCCTGGTCAACACCGCCGTCGAGGACGTGGCTCGCGAGCTGCTAGCCTTGACGAACGTCGTGTGACCATCGCTGATCGTCCCGATCCGCGCTGATCACCCCGACAGACTCTTTCCCACCCATCGGAAGGTAGAGCGTGTCCTCTTCCATCTCCGCGCCCGAGGGCATCATCAACCCGCCGATCGACGAGCTCCTCGAGGCCACCGACTCGAAGTACAGCCTCGTGATCTACGCGGCCAAGCGGGCCCGCCAGATCAACGCGTACTACTCGCAGCTCGGCGAGGGCCTCCTCGAGTACGTCGGTCCCCTCGTCGACACCCACGTCCACGAGAAGCCGCTCTCGATCGCCCTCCGCGAGATCAACGCGGGGCTGCTCACGTCCGAGGCCGTCGAGGGCCCGGCGCAGTAAGTAGTATTTGCAGCTTGACGCTGACTTTTCCACAGGCCCGGCAGGTCGACTGCCGGGCCTGTGGTGTGTCATGGAGTCGTACGTTGTGCCGGTTGCCGAGGTCCGGGGAGAAACGGTGGACAAGCCGAAGGTCGTTCTGGGGGTCAGTGGCGGCATCGCCGCGTACAAGGCCTGTGAGCTGCTGCGGCGGCTGACGGAGTCGGGCCATGACGTGCGTGTGGTGCCCACGGCCTCCGCGCTGCACTTCGTCGGCGCCGCCACCTGGTCCGCGCTCTCCGGACACCCGGTCTCCACCGAGGTCTGGGACGACGTCCACGAGGTCCCGCACGTCCGCATCGGACAGCAGGCCGACCTGGTCGTCGTCGCCCCGGCCACCGCCGACATGCTCGCCAAGGCCGCCCACGGCCTCGCCGACGACCTCCTGACCAACACCCTGCTCACCGCCCGCTGCCCGGTCGTCTTCGCCCCCGCCATGCACACGGAGATGTGGGAGCACCCGGCCACCCAGGAGAACGTGGCGACGCTGCGCCGCCGCGGCGCCGTCGTCATCGAGCCGGCCGTGGGCCGGCTCACCGGCGTCGACACCGGCAAGGGCCGGCTGCCCGACCCGGGCGAGATCTTCGAGGTGTGCCGCCGGGTGCTGGCCCGGGGCGTGCGGGAGCCGGACCTCAAGGGCCGGCATGTCGTGGTCAGCGCGGGCGGCACCCGCGAGCCCCTGGACCCGGTCCGGTTCCTGGGCAACCGCTCCTCCGGCAAGCAGGGCTACGCCCTCGCCCGCACCGCGGCCGCCCGCGGCGCACGCGTCACGCTGATCGCGGCCAACAGCACCCTGCCGGACCCGGCCGGGGTGGACGTCGTCCCTGTCGGCACGGCCGCGCACCTGCGCGAGGCGGTGCTGAGAGCCGCCGCGGACGCCGACGCCGTGGTCATGGCGGCGGCGGTGGCGGACTTCCGGCCGGTGACCTACGCGGCCGGGAAGATCAAGAAGAAGGACGACCAGGAGCCGGAGCCGATCGTCCTGGCGCGTAATCCGGACATCCTCGCGGAGATCTCCACCGACCGGGTTCGCCCCGGACAGGTGATCGTCGGCTTCGCCGCGGAGACGGACGACGTGCTCGCCAACGGCCGCGCCAAACTCAAGCGCAAGGGCTGCGATCTGCTGGTGGTGAACGAGGTCGGGGAGCGCAAGACCTTCGGTTCCGAGGAGAACGAAGCCGTGGTTCTCGGCACCGACGGCAGCGAGACCGCGGTGCCGTACGGACCCAAGGAAGCCCTGGCCGAAACCGTGTGGGACCTGGTGGCCGGGCGCCTCGGCTGATGTTTCAGTCGCCCTGCGCCTTTGTGAAACCCGGCCGATCGGGGCGTGGCGCCTCTGGCCAACGTCGCTCAGGATTGGGCAGAATGCCCGTGCCGCAGGTCACAGCACTCCCGAGTGGCGAGACAGGGGGACCGTGGCCGAAGCGTGACCCGTAAACTGTTCCACGGACGGCGCGAGGTGCAGCCCCCGCCGTCCGCCAATGATCAGCCAGCAGCCGCTGCAACCCCAGGGAGCGTTGTGTCCCGTCGCCTGTTCACCTCGGAGTCTGTGACCGAGGGTCACCCTGACAAGATCGCTGACCAGATCAGCGACACCATTCTCGACGCGTTGCTCCGCGAGGACCCGACCTCCCGGGTCGCCGTCGAGACTCTGATCACGACCGGCCTCGTGCACGTGGCCGGCGAGGTCACGACCAAGACGTACGCGGACATCGCGACGCTGGTCCGGAACAAGATCCTCGAAATCGGCTACGACTCCTCGAAGAAGGGCTTCGACGGCGCCTCCTGCGGCGTCTCGGTGTCCATCGGCGCACAGTCCCCGGACATCGCCCAGGGTGTCGACACGGCGTACGAGTCCCGTGTCGAGGGCGATGAGGACGAGCTCGACAAGCAGGGCGCGGGCGACCAGGGCCTGATGTTCGGCTACGCGACGGACGAGACCCCGACGCTGATGCCGCTGCCGATCTTCCTGGCCCACCGCCTGTCCAAGCGCCTGTCCGAGGTGCGCAAGAACGGCACCATCCCGTACCTGCGCCCGGACGGCAAGACCCAGGTCACCATCGAGTACGACGGTGACAAGGCGGTCCGCCTGGACACCGTCGTGGTCTCCTCCCAGCACGCCTCCGACATCGACCTGGACTCGCTGCTGGCTCCTGACATCAAGGAGTTCGTCGTCGAGCCGGAGCTGAAGGCGCTGCTCGACGAGGGCATCAAGCTCGACACGGAGAACTACCGTCTCCTGGTCAACCCCACCGGCCGCTTCGAGATCGGCGGTCCGATGGGTGACGCCGGCCTGACCGGCCGCAAGATCATCATCGACACCTACGGCGGCATGGCCCGCCACGGCGGCGGTGCCTTCTCCGGCAAGGACCCGTCCAAGGTCGACCGCTCCGCCGCGTACGCGATGCGCTGGGTCGCCAAGAACGTCGTCGCCGCGGGCCTCGCCTCCCGCTGCGAGGTCCAGGTGGCGTACGCGATCGGCAAGGCCGAGCCGGTGGGCCTGTTCGTCGAGACCTTCGGCACCGCCAAGATCGACACGGACAAGATCGAGAAGGCGATCGACGAGGTCTTCGACCTCCGCCCGGCCGCGATCATCCGCGACCTCGACCTGCTCCGCCCGATCTACGCCCAGACCGCGGCGTACGGCCACTTCGGACGTGAGCTTCCCGAGTTCACGTGGGAGCAGGCGGACCGTGTGGACGCGCTGCGCAAGGCGGCGGGCCTGTAGGTCCGACGCCCTCACGGCACCGAGTGAGGCCCGGCACCCTTCGGGGGCCGGGCCTCGTCGTGCCCAAGGGGGCTTCGCCGGCACCGCCGGTTGTCAGTGGTGTTTGGTAAGAATGCAAGCGTGAGCAGCGAGAACGGACAGGCGGACGGCGGCGTCGAGGGTGCGCCGCCCGAGCAGCTCGCGCTCATCCGGGAGAGTGTGCGGAAGGCCAAGACGCCCCGGGCCAAGCCGCGGACCTGGCGGGGAGCCGCGCTCGCCAAGGAGCTGCCCGTGGCGCGCGTCCTCGTCGACAAGGGCGTGCTCCATCTCGACCGGTACTTCGACTACGCGGTGCCCGAGGAGCTGGACGCCGAGGCCCAGCCGGGCGTGCGGGTGCGGGTGCGGTTCGGGGCCGGGCGGCACCGGGTGCGGGACGGACGGCGCGAGGGCGGCGGGCTGATCGACGGGTTCCTCGTCGAGCGACTGGCCGAGTCCGAGTACTCCGGGCCGCTGGCCGCCCTGGCCCAGGTCGTGTCGCCCGAGCGGGTGCTGAGCGAGGAACTGCTGGGGCTGGCCCGGGCGGTCGCCGACCGGTACGCGGGCAGCCTCGCGGATGTCCTGCAACTCGCCGTGCCGCCGCGTAACGCACGCGCTGAGCAGCGCGCCTCGCCCGCCCCCCTGCCGCCGCCCCCGGCCCCCGAGCCGGGATCCTGGCAGCGGTACGAGCGGGGACCGGCCTTCGTGGAGTCGCTGGCGTCCGGCGGCGCGCCACGGGCGGTGTGGAACGCGCTGCCGGGACCGCAGTGGAGCGAGGAGCTGGCCCGGGCCGTCGCGGCGACACTGGCCTCCGGGCGCGGTGCGCTCGTCGTCCTGCCCGACGGACGGGCCGTCGCGCGAGCGGACGCCGCACTGACCTCCCTGCTCGGGGAGGGGCGGCACGCGGTGCTCACCGCCGACGCGGGGCCCGAGAAGCGGTACGCGCAGTGGCTCGCGGTGCGCCGCGGTTCCGTACGGGCCGTGATCGGGACCCGGGCCGCGATGTTCGCGCCGGTCCAGGACCTCGGGCTGGTGGCCCTCTGGGACGACGGGGACGACAGCCACAGCGAACAGCACGCCCCGCAGCCCCATGCACGGGAGGTGCTTCTGCTGCGGGCCGCCCAGGACAAGTGCGGCTTCCTGCTGGGCAGCTGGGGCTGCACGGTGGAGGCCGCACAGCTCGTCGAGAGCGGGTGGGCCCGGCCGCTCGTCGCCGGACGGGAGCAGGTCCGGGAAGCCGCTCCGCTCGTGCGCACCGTGGGGGACCAGGACCTCGCCCGGGACGAGGCCGCCCGGGCCGCCCGGCTGCCGACCCTCGCCTGGCAGGCCGTCAGGGACGGCCTACGGCACGGCCCGGTGCTGGTGCAGGTGCCCCGGCGGGGCTACGTGCCGCGCATGGCCTGCGCCAACTGCCGGGCGCCCGCTCGCTGCCGGCACTGCTCCGGGCCGCTGGAGACGCGGGACGGCGGTGCCCTGTGCTGCGGATGGTGCGGCCGCGAGGAGAGCGGCTGGCACTGCCCGGAGTGCGGCGCCTTCCGACTGCGCGCCTCGGTGGTGGGCGCGCGGCGGACCGCCGAGGAACTCGGTCGGGCCTTCCCCGCGGTTCCGGTGCGGACCTCGGGGCGTGAACACGTGCTCGACACGGTCCCGGGGGCGCCCGCGCTGGTGGTGAGCACGCCGGGGGCCGAGCCGGTCGCCGAGGGCGGGTACGCGGCTGCGCTGCTGCTGGACGGATGGGCCATGCTCGGGCGGCCCGATCTGCGGGCCGGGGAGGACGCGTTGCGGCGGTGGATCGCGGCCGGGGCGCTCGTCCGGCCGCAGTCGGCCGGCGGCACGGTGGTGGTCGTCGCCGAGCCGACACTGCGGCCCGTCCAGGCGCTCGTACGGTGGGATCCCGTCGGTCACGCGGTGCGGGAACTCGCCGAGCGGGCCGAGCTGGGGTTTCCGCCGGTGTCGCGGATGGCGGCCGTGTCGGGTCCTGCGGAGGCGGTGGCCGAGTTTCTCCGTACGGCGGAACTGCCGCCGGAGGCGGAGGTGCTGGGGCCGGTGCCGTTGCCCGTCGTCGCCGCGGGGCGACCGCGGCGGGCGGGGGCGCCGCCGCCCGGGGAGCAGTGGGAGCGCGCGTTGCTGCGGGTGCCGCCCGGGAAGGGGGCCGCGCTGGCGGCCGCGCTCAAGGCCGCGCAGGCCGCGCGGATGGCTCGGGGGAGTGGGAGCGGGGCCGGCGTCTGGGTGCGGATCGATCCGGCTGACATCGGATGAGCCGGGCAGCGGGTCAGCTGCCGTGGCAGGCCCGGCGGGCGTCGCCCGGATGTGCGACTGCCCTCCCGAAGGCGTCCCGGGAGGGCAGGGCGAGGGGTGGTTCAGCCGTTGCGCGGGCCGGGGAACGCCGTCGGCCGTGCCTCGTCGCGGAGTGCGGGGCTGCCTGCCGTCGGCTGCGTGGGCATGGAGCGGGCGGCGGGGACCGTCGGGACCGTGGGCAGGCCGGTGGGCATGCCGACCGCGCGGCCGCCCGTCGGCTCGGGCGTGCGCTCCGGCTCGGCCGTGGCCGCCTGGGCCGTGGTCGCGGCACGGCGTGCGCCGTAACGGCGGTGCACCGCCTGTTTGGTGACTCCGAGCGCGGAGCCCACCGCGTCCCACGAGAAGCCGAGTGAGCGGTCGAAGTCCACGGCCGCGGTGACCAGGGTCTCCACACTGTCCCGCAGCTCCTGGGCGAGACGTACCGTCGGGGCGGGGGCGCGTCCGTAGACGACGAAGCCCGTGGAAGGGCCGGAGCGGCGCGGGCGGTAGACATTGCCCAGCTGGGCGGTGAGGGTGCGCAGTGCGTCCACCTGCCGGCGGACCCGCTCGATGTCCCGCACCAGCAAGTGCAGGCTGGCCCGAGCCTGGGCGTCGTGGGTTGCGTGGTCGGCCATGAACAAGCCTCTCGAACCGGCGTTGAAAGGAATGGGCCGTGATCACGGCCCGTTGTGGTCAACTCTGTCTTGACCAACGCGGATTCGCTCCGCGGGTCACGGTGTGGGGGCGTGGGGGCATATGCGTGCGCCTGTTTGCGCGGGGTGTGCGCCTCGGCCTTCGGCAATCGGCGTATGTCTCCCACCCGCGCACCGCCCGTAACTGTCTCTCGTGCGGTCCGCGTCTCCCGTGGGGGCGGATCGCCGTCGGCGGCTTTCCCTGACGTCAGCCATAGACTGGTGTGCTGCCCGTCGTTCATCCCCGCCCGAGAGGCCCCCACCACCCCATGAAGCTCGTCTTCGCCGGTACACCCGAGGTCGCCGTTCCCGCTCTGGACGCTCTTCTCGCCTCCGGGCGGCACGAGGTGGCCGCTGTCGTCACGCGGCCCGACGCGCCGGCCGGGCGCGGGCGCAGGCTGGTCGCGTCGCCCGTCGCCGAGCGGGCGGAGGAGGCCGGGATCGAGGTGCTGAAGCCCGCGAAGCCGAAGGACCCCGAGTTCCTGGAGCGGCTGCGGGAGATCGCGCCGGACTGCTGTCCCGTCGTCGCCTACGGGGCGCTGCTGCCGCGCGTCGCCCTCGACGTCCCCGCGCACGGCTGGGTCAATCTGCACTTCTCCCTGCTGCCGGCCTGGCGCGGGGCCGCGCCCGTGCAGCACGCCATCATGGCCGGTGACGAGATCACCGGGGCATCGACGTTCCTGATCGAGGAGGGGCTCGACTCGGGGCCGGTGTACGGGACGGTGACCGAGGAGATCCGGGCCACCGACACCAGCGGGGACCTGCTGACGCGGCTCGCCTTCGCCGGTGCCGGGCTGCTCGCGGCGACCATGGACGGGATCGAGGACGGCACGCTGAAGGCCGTACCGCAGCCGGCCGACGGCATCAGCCAGGCGCCGAAGGTCAACGTCGAGGACGCGCACCTCGACTGGGCCGCCCCCGCGCTGCGCGTCGACCGGATGGTGCGGGGCTGCACCCCGGCCCCGGGCGCCTGGACCACGTTCCGCGGCGAGCGGCTCAAGCTCATCCAGGTCACCCCCGTGCCCGACCGGGCGGACCTCGCCCCGGGGCAGATCTCCGCGGGGAAGAACAACGTGTACGTCGGCACCGGTTCGTACGGTGTCGAGCTGCTGTGGGTGCAGGCCCAGGGCAAGAAGCCGATGAGGGCCGCGGACTGGGCGCGCGGTGTGCGGATCGCCGACGGGGAGCGGCTCGGGGTCTGATGCCCCTGCTCCCGGCGGCGTAGGCTGGACGGCGCACTTCTTCTCACACCCGGAGCACCTTTTTCGTGAGCGAACAGCCCCGTCGGCCCCGCCCGTCCGGCAAGCCCTACCGTCGGCCCAAGAAGGACCCCGTCCGCATCCTCGCCTTCGAGGCGTTGAGGGCCGTGGACGAGCGGGACGCCTATGCCAACCTCGTCCTGCCGCCGCTGCTGCGCAAAGCGCGGGAGAACGAGGGACCCGAGAAGTTCGACGCGCGGGACGCGGCGCTCGCCACCGAGCTGGTGTACGGCACGCTGCGTTGGCAAGGGACGTACGACGCGGTCATCGCGAGCTGTGTGGACCGGCCGCTCGGGGACGTCGACCCGCCGGTGCTGGACGTGCTGAGCCTCGGCGCGCACCAGTTGCTCGGGACGCGGATCCCGACCCACGCGGCCGTGTCCGCCACGGTCGAGCTCGCGCGGGTCGTCCTCGGCGACGGACGGGCCAAGTTCGTCAACGCCGTTCTGCGGAAGATCGCGCAGGACGACCTGGACGGCTGGCTCGAGCGGGTCGCGCCGCCCTACGACGAGGACCCCGAGGACCACCTCGCCGTCGTCCACTCGCATCCGCGATGGGTCGTGTCCGCGCTGTGGGACTCCCTCGGCGGCGGTCGGGCCGGCATCGAGGAGCTGCTGCGCGCCGACAACGAGCGGCCCGAGGTGACCCTGGTGGCGCGGCCCGGGCGGGCCACCGCCGGGGAACTGCTCGATGAGGACGCCGCCGTGCCGGGGCGCTGGTCACCGTATGCCGTACGGCTGGCCGAGGGCGGCGAGCCGGGCGCCGTCGAGGCCGTCCGGGACGGGCGCGCGGGTGTGCAGGACGAGGGCAGCCAGCTCGTCGCGATCGCCCTCGCCAACGCGCCGCTGGACGGGCCCGACCGGCGGTGGCTCGACGGGTGCGCGGGGCCCGGCGGCAAGGCCGCGCTGCTCGGCGCCCTCGCCGCCGAACGGGGCGCGACGCTGCTCGCCTCCGAGAAGCAGCCGCACCGGGCCGGGCTCGTGGCCAGGGCGCTGGAGGGCAATCCCGGGCCGTACCAGGTGATCACCGCGGACGGGACCCGGCCGGCGTGGCGGCCCGGCAGCTTCGACCGGGTCCTGGTCGATGTGCCGTGCACCGGTCTGGGCGCCCTGCGGCGCCGCCCCGAGGCCCGCTGGCGGCGCCGGCCCGACGACCTGGAGGGGTTCGCTCCGTTGCAGCGCGGGCTGCTGCGCACCGCCCTGGAGTCGGTGCGGGTCGGCGGCGTCGTGGGCTACGCGACCTGCTCGCCGCACCTCGCCGAGACCCGGGCCGTGGTCGCCGATGTGCTCAAGCAGATCCCGGACACCGACCTCGTCGACGCGCGGCCGCTGCTGCCCGGCGTACCGGATCTGGGCGACGGGCCCGACGTCCAGCTGTGGCCGCATCTGCACGGCACCGACGCCATGTACCTGGCACTCATTCGCCGGACCGGCTGACCCCCGCCCCGACGCTCTCCTGGTGTGCCGCACCGCCGTCCTCCCTGGCCAGCCGGTGCGGCCACCACACCTTCGGTCCCACGTCCAGGAACAGCGACGTCACCAGGACCGAGCGCACGATGAACGTGTCGATGAGGACGCCGAGGGCCACCGCGAAGCCGATCTCGGCGAAGGCGACCATCGGGAGGGTGCCGAGGGCGGCGAATGTGCCGGCCAGCACCAGGCCCGCGGAGGTGATGACCGCACCGGTGGCCGCGAGCCCCGTGACCACGCCCTCTCTGGTGCCCTTGCGGGCCGCCTCCTCGCGGATGCGGGTGGTGAGGAAGATGTTGTAGTCGATGCCCAGGGCGACCAGGAAGACGAAGACGAACAGGGGGAAGTCGGTCGCCTCGCCCGCGTAGTCGAAGATGTGGCGGAACGCGAGCGCGCTGAGGCCCAGGGCCGCCGTGAAGGACAGGATCACCGTCCCGACCAGCAGCAGCGGGGCGATCAGGGACCGTAGCAACGCGCACAGGATCAGCAGGACGACCGCCAGGACCAGCGGGATGATCACGATGTTGTCGTGGATCGTCGCTCTGTCCATGTCGATGAGCCCGGCCGTGCCGCCGCCCACCTGGGCGTCCGCGTCCGGCACCGCGTGCACCGCGTCCCGCACCCTTTCGACGGTCTGCTTGGCCGCCTCGCTGTCCGCCGGATCGGCCAAAGTCGCCTCGAAGAGCACCTTGCCCTCGTACACGGGTCTCGTGGCCGGGGGCAGGCCGAGCGAGGTCGGCACGACGCCCTCGGTTCCGGCGACCGCGCGGCCCACCTGCCTGGCCTGTGCCTGGTTGGAGACGATGACGAGCGGACTGCCGCTGCCGGCGGGGAAGTACTGCTCGGAGACCTCCTGGCCGACGATCGAGTCCGGCTTGCCAGTGAACGCGTCCGCGTTGCTGATGCCCTCCGCGCGCAGCTGGATGAGACCGAGCGAGCAGATCGCGAGGACGAGAGCCGTCACCGCCCAGACCGTGCGCGGGCGGCGGGCGATACGGCGGCCGGTGCGGGCCCAGATGCCGCGCCCGGTGGGGTCGGCCGAGCCGAGGTGCGGGATCACCGGCCAGAAGATCCAGCGGCCGAAGATCACCAGCAGGGCCGGGAACAGGGTCATCATCGCCAGGAGGGCGACCGCCACGCCGATCGCGGCGACCGGGCCCAGGCCGCTGGTGGAGTTCATCTCCGCGACCAGCAGCACCAGCATGCTCAGCACGACCGTCGCCCCGGAGGCGAGCACGGCGGGGCCCGCCCGGTGCAGGGCGAGCGCCATCGCCTCGTGCCGGTCCTCGTGGCGGCGCAGTTCCTCCCGGTAGCGCGCCACGAGCAGCAGCGCGTAGTCCGTCCCCGCGCCGAACACGAGCACCGTGAGGATGCCGGCGCTCTGCCCGTTCACCGTCAGGCCGGCGTGCTCGGCGAGGAAATAGATCAGCGCCTGCGCGGTGAACAGCGCCGCGATCACGGCGAGCAGCGGGACCAGCAGCAGGGTGGGACTGCGGTAGGTGATCAGCAGCATGACGATGACGACGGCCATGGCCGACACCAGCAGCGTCGAGTCGATGCCCTCGAAGGCCTTGGAGAAGTCCGCCGATGTGCCGCCCGGCCCGGTGATGTGCACGGCGAGGCCGCCATGACTGTCGCCGGTGATGTCCCGCATGGAGTCGACCGCGGGCGCGATCCGCTCCCAGCCCTTCTCGTCCATCGTGATCGGTACGAGGATCTCCGCCGCCCGGGGATCGGCCGGCCGGTCGTAGACGGGCCCCTGGGTCTCCGCGCCCCGGATGCCGTGGTCGCGCAGCTGCCTCAGCTCCGCCGCGTCCTCGGTGATCTGCGCACGGTCCTGTACGGTGAGCCCGCTGTCCCGGGCGTAGACGACGACCGCGGGGATCTGCTCGGGCCGGAAGTCCTTCGACAGCTCCAGCACCTGCGTCGACTCCGCGGACCCCGGCAGCCAGGACGCCGCGTCGTTGTCCTGCGCATCGGTGAGCTTCATCGCGAACGGCGCCGTCACGAACAGCACGACCAGCCACAGCCCCAGCACCAGCCACTTGGCCCGCCGCCCGCAGACGAGATGACCGAGACCGCGCTTGCTCGTCATGGGGACCTCCGCACCGGTGTCCTCAAGGGGCGCGGGGAACTGCGCGACCAGCCACACACGACCCGCGGCCGACGAGAACCGCCAGTCCCGGGACCCCCACCGCCCAAGCCCAGCGCAGCGCATAGGCTTAGGCCATGGCCGCGCAGATCAACCCCAGCATCCTGTCCGCCGACTTCGCTCGCCTCGCGGACGAGGCAAAGGCGGTGGAGGGAGCCGACTGGCTCCACGTCGACGTCATGGACAACCATTTCGTCCCGAACCTCACGCTCGGGGTGCCGGTCGTAGAGTCTCTCGCCCGTGCGACGGACACTCCGCTGGACTGCCACCTGATGATCGAGGCCCCCGATCGGTGGGCGCCCCAGTACGTGGAGGCGGGGGCCGGTTCCGTCACCTTCCATGTCGAGGCGGCCGCCGCACCGGTCCGGCTCGCCCGGGAGATCCGCGCCAAGGGCGCCCGCGCCTCCATGGCACTGAAGCCCGCGACCCCCATCGAGCCGTACGAGGACCTGCTCCCCGAGCTCGACATGCTGCTGATCATGACGGTGGAACCGGGCTTCGGGGGACAGGCCTTTCTCGACATCATGCTTCCGAAGATTCGCCGCACCCGCGAGTTGATCAGCAAGCACGGACTGGAGCTCTGGCTCCAGGTCGACGGCGGAGTTTCGGCTTCCACCATCGAGCGTTGCGCCGACGCCGGAGCCGACGTCTTCGTGGCCGGATCGGCGGTCTACGGGGCAAAAGACCCGGCCGAGGCGGTACGTGCACTACGCACGCAGGCTGAGGCGACGACGGCCAGGGCATCCTGGGCCTGCGACCACTGAGCCACAGCAAAGTGAACGGCTCCGATCAGGGCTGATCAACCGCGCCGGATCTGCAAGGATGAACGGCGAATCCAGAGTGTGAACAGCAGTGAGGAGATCGCCGTGTCGGGTATGTCGGCGGGCCGGTCAGCCATGCGGATGGGACCCGCTGAGCTGGTGCAGGCGGCGGCCATGGCCCGCCGCTTCTACCTCGAGGGCAAGTCCAAGATCCAGATCGCGGAGGAGTTCGGCGTCAGCCGCTTCAAGGTGGCCCGGGTCCTGGAGACCGCCCTCGAACGGGATCTCGTACGTATCGAGATCCGCGTGCCGGCCGAACTGGACGCCGAGCGCTCGGACGCGCTCCGCGCCCGCTACGGCCTCAGGCACGCTGTCGTGGTCGAGTCCCCGGCCGAGGCCGAGGAGACACCCGACCCCGAGAACCTGGGAGAGGTGGCCGCCGACCTGCTCGGCGAACTGGTCAACGAAGGTGATGTGCTGGGACTGGCCTGGGGCCGTTCCACGATCCACATGGCGGCGGCGCTCGACCGGCTGCCGCCGTGCACGGTGGTGCAGCTGACGGGCGTGTACGACGCCGGGACCGCCGAGCGCGGCTCGGTCGAGGCCGTACGCCGCGCCGCCCAGGTGTCCGGCGGTGACGCCCATCCCATCTACGCGCCGATGCTGCTGCCCGACGCGGCCACGGCCACGGCACTGCGCAACCAGACGGGGATCGCCAGGGCCTTCGAGCACTTCGACAAGGTCACCGTCGCCTGTGTCTCCATCGGCTCCTGGGAGCCCGGCATCTCCACGGTGCACGACATGCTCAGTGACGAGGAGCGCGCGCACTACGCCTCCCTCGGTGTCGCCGCCGAGATGTCGGCGCACCTCTTCGACGCCGACGGCCGCCGGGTCGGCCGCGACCTGGGCGAGCGGTGCATCACCGTCAAGACCCACCAGCTCCGCCGCGTCCCCGAGGTCGTCGCCATCGCGGGCGGACAGCGCAAGGGCCCCGCGATCGACGCGGTGCTGCGGTCCGGGCTGGTCACCAGCCTGGTCACGGACACGTCGGCCGCGGACTACCTGATGACGGCGGGCCCGACGCCGAAGTCCGCGCTCAACAGGGCCGACCCGGACGGAGTCTGACGGATGGTGAGGGAGCCGCAGCAGGTGCCGGACGACCCGGCGGGCCGGATCGTGGTCGTTCTCGACCTCGACGGGGTCACGGACAAGGCGGGCCTCATGGACCGCTGTGCCCGCGACCTGTCCCTGCCCGACTGGTTCGGCCGCAACTGGGACGCCCTCGCCGACTGCCTGGCCGACCCCGCCCTCTGGCCCGAGGGGTCCGAGGAGCGGGGGCTGCTGGTCGTCGTACGGGGCTGGCGGACGTACGCCGAGACGCGGCCCGAGGAGTGGCAGGTCGCGGAGGAGATCTTCGCCGAGGCGACGGACCGGGGACCGGGTCTCTTCGTGACCCTCGGCCTTGGAGCATCCTCCGAGAGGCCCCCTGACCAGCCTGGATGATCCGCTCAGGGACGTCCGGGCCGTCGTCGTGGGACAATGAAGTACGTGCTCTTTCCCCCGGACCGTCCGGTTCGGGGGTCACCTCTGAACGACTGGGATGTGCAGCACGTGCGTTTCCTCAATGACATCCAGCCCGGGTACGACCTGACGTACGACGACGTCTTCATGGTGCCGAGCCGCTCCGCGGTCGGCTCGCGACAGGGCGTCGACCTCAGCTCCCCGGACGGCACGGGCACCACCATCCCGCTCGTCGTCGCCAACATGACCGCCATCGCCGGCCGCCGCATGGCCGAGACCGTGGCCCGCCGCGGCGGCCTCGTGGTGATACCGCAGGACATCCCGAACGACGTGGTCACCGACGTCGTCTCCTGGGTGAAGAGCCGGCATCTGGTCCTGGACACCCCGATCATCCTGTCCCCGCACCAGACCGTCGCCGACGCGCTGGCACTGCTGCCCAAGCGCGCGCACAACGCCGGGGTGGTCGTCGACGAGAACCACAAGCCGGTCGGCGTCGTCACCGACGCGGACCTGTCCGGCGTGGACCGCTTCACGCAGCTGACCGAGGTCATGTCCCGGGACCTGCTGCTGATCGACGCGGACATGGACCCGGGCGAGGCCTTCAACACCCTCGACCACGCCAACCGCCGCTACGCCCCCGCGGTCAACAAGGACGGCACCCTCGCGGGCATCCTCACCCGCAAGGGCGCCCTGCGCGCCACGCTCTACAAGCCGGCCACCGACGCGCAGGGCCGGCTGCGCATCGCGGCCGCCGTCGGCATCAACGGCGACGTCGCGGGCAAGGCCCAGGAGCTGCTGGACGCGGGCGTCGACGCGCTCGTCATCGACACCGCGCACGGCCACCAGGAGTCGATGATCAGCGCCCTCAAGCTGGTGCGCGACCTCGACCCGCGGGTGCCGATCGTCGCGGGCAACGTCGTGGCCGCCGCGGGCGTGCGCGACCTGATCGAGGCGGGCGCGGACATCGTCAAGGTCGGTGTCGGGCCCGGCGCCATGTGCACCACCCGCATGATGACCGGCGTCGGCCGGCCGCAGTTCTCCGCCGTCCTGGAGTGCGCAGCCGAGGCGAAGAAGTACGGCAAGCACGTCTGGGCCGACGGCGGCGTCCGCCACCCGCGCGACGTGGCGATGGCCCTCGCGGCCGGCGCGTCCAACGTGATGGTCGGCTCCTGGTTCGCGGGCACCTACGAGTCCCCGGGCGACCTCCAGCACGACGCGCAGGGACGGGCGTACAAGGAGTCCTTCGGCATGGCGTCCGCGCGTGCCGTGCGCAACCGCACCTCGGAGGAGTCGGCGTACGACCGGGCCCGCAAGGCGCTGTTCGAGGAGGGCATCTCCACCTCCCGCATGTTCCTCGACCCGGCCCGCCCCGGCGTGGAGGACCTGATCGACTCGATCATCGCGGGCGTGCGGTCGTCCTGCACCTACGCGGGCGCCGGCTCCCTGGAGGAGTTCGCCGAGAAGGCCGTCGTCGGCATCCAGAGCGCCGCCGGCTACGCCGAGGGCAAGCCCCTGCACGCCAGCTGGAGCTGACACGCCAACGCCCTTCCGTACGGCCCTCGGTGAACGACCGGGGGCCGTTTCCCGTGTCGGCGCGCGTGTTCCCTCTCAAGGGCCACTGCCTTCTTCTGACGGCCCGTCACGCAACGGTCGACAGCCGTCCCGCAACGAACACCCACCGAGCCCCGAGGAACGCAACGATCTTGCGGGTATGCGCAAGGTTGCTGCATTTCACCAGCAACGCCGATCCTCGTAGGCTGTCGCCTCGTACGTGGCGTGGCAGGGACCCCGCTCGGTGGGGCTCTGCTCAAGAGTTGCCGCTGGTCCCTGCCGCCCCTGACCGGCAGCGATGAAGGAGCCAGCGCGTGCTCGACCAAGGCGCACCCCCGCACAGCAGTAGTCAGACCGCCCCGCCCGCCCGGGGCGTCGGTGCGCGCCTCATGCGTCGCAAGCCGGTGGAAAGCCTGGTCGCCGAGGGTGGCCAGGGTGAGGGAGGGTCGCTGCGGCGGACCCTCGGCCTGTGGCAGCTCACCATGATCAGCATCGGTGCCACCCTCGGCACCGGCATCTTCGTCGTCCTCGGCGAGGCCGTCCCCAAGGCGGGACCGGCCGTCACCCTCTCCTTCGTCATCGCCGGCCTCACCGCCCTGTTCTCGGCCCTGTCCTACGCCGAGCTCGCCGGCACCATCCCGGTCGCCGGATCCTCGTACTCGTATGCGTACGCAACGATGGGCGAGCTGATCGCCTGGGTCTGCGGCTGGTGCCTGGTCCTGGAGTACGGCGTCTCGGTCGCCGCCGTCGCGGTCGGCTGGGGCGAGTACCTCAACGAACTGCTCGACGGGACCATAGGCGTCACCATCCCGGCCGCCCTGTCCGCACCGCCCGGCGACGGCGGCGTGTTCAACCTGCCCGCGCTGATCGTCGTGCTGCTCGCGATGGCGTTCCTGCTGGGCGGCGCCAAGGAGTCCGCCCGCGCCAACACCGTCATGGTCATCGTGAAGATCGCCGCGCTGGTGATGTTCTGCGCCATCGGCGTCCAGGGCTTCCGCTCCGGCAACTACGAGAACTTCATGCCGCTGGGCATGGCGGGTGTCAGCGCCGCCGGGGCGACGCTGTTCTTCTCCTACATCGGCTTCGACGCCGCCTCCACCGCCGGCGAGGAGGCGAAGAACGCCCAGCGTGACCTGCCCCGCGCGATCATGCTGTCGCTGGTCGTCGTCACGGCGCTGTACGTCCTCGTCGCCGCCGTCGCGGTCGGCGCCAAGCCCTGGAAGAACTTCACCGACTCCGAGGCCGCCCTCGCCCAGATCATGCGCGAGGTCACCGGACAGACCTTCTGGGGCACCCTGCTGGCGTTCTGCGCGGTCATCGCCATCGCGAGCGTGGTCCTGACCGTGCTGTACGGCCAGACCCGCATCCTCTTCGCCATGTCCCGCGACGGTCTGGTGCCCAAGGTCTTCTCCAAGGTCCACCCGAAGACCAAGACCCCCCGCGCCAACACCCTGATCGTGTCGCTGTTCTGCGGTGTGCTGGCCGCCGCGATCCCGCTCGGGCAGCTCGCCGACGCCACCAGCATCGGCACCCTGTTCGCCTTCGCGCTCGTCAACGTGGCCGTCGTGGTCCTGCGCCGGACCCGCCCGGACATGCCCCGCACCTTCCGGGTGCCGCTCTCCCCGGTCATGCCGGCGCTGGGCTTCGGCTTCTGCATCTGGATGATGGGCAGCCTCTCGGCCGTGACCTGGGTGGTCTTCGGTGTCTGGATGGCCGCCGGGCTCGTGTTCTACTTCGTGTACGGCTATCGCCGTTCCCGACTCGCACCATCCGAAAAGTGATCAACCCACTGTGCTGAACGATCTCGACGAACGCATCGTGCACGCCCTCGCCGAGGACGCCCGCCGCTCCTACGCCGACATCGGCCAGATCGTCGGACTGTCCGCGCCCGCCGTGAAACGGCGGGTGGACCGGCTGCGCGCCACCGGAGCCATCACCGGCTTCACCGTCCGGGTGGACCCGGGTGCCCTCGGCTGGGAGACCGAGGGGTTCGTCGAGATCTACTGCCGGGGCAACACCTCCCCGGAAACCATTCAGCGGGGCCTGGAGCGCTATCAGGAGGTCGTGGCCGCGTCCACCGTCACCGGGGACGCGGACGCGATCGCCCAGGTCTTCGCCTCCGACATGCGGCACTTCGAACGGGTCCTGGAGCGGATCGCCGGGGAGCCGTTCGTCGAGCGGACCAAGTCCGTGCTCGTGCTGTCGCCGCTGCTGCGGCGCTTCTCGTCGGGATCGCCCACGTAATCCAGCGGCGTGATCGGCCAGACCGGCCTACCATCGGTGTCATGACCTGGCGACATTGATCTCCATCCGCGTCCTGCGACGATCGCCGTGGGCGCCGTACGTCCGGTGTCCGCCGGCTGACCGGCACGCTGTACGGCTACGCGTTCCTCGAGGACTTCGTCCTGCTCTACCCGGTGTACGCGCTGCTGTTCCGCGACACCGGTCTTTCGGTCTGGCAGATCTCCTCCCTGTTCGTCCTGTGGTCGATCACCGGTGTGGCTCTGGAGGTCCCCTCCGGCGCCTGGGCCGACGCCGTCTCCCGCCGGCTGCTGCTGTGGCTCGGCCCGCTGTTCACCGCCGCCGGCTTCGCCCTGTGGACGCTCCTCCCGTCGTACGGCGCCTTCGCGCTGGGCTTCGTGCTGTGGGGCGCGGGCGGAGCCCTCGCCTCCGGCGCGCGTGAGGCGCTGGTCTACGACGAACTGGAGCGGCTCGGCGCCGCCGACCGCTACGCCCGTGTCATGGGCCGCGCCCGTGCGGCCGCCCTGGTGGCCGTGATGGCGGCGATGGGACTGGCCGGGCCTGTGTTCGCCTGGGGCGGCCACACCGCCGTCGGCGCCGCGAGCGTCCTGGTCTGCCTGCTGGCGGCGGCGACGGCGGCCCGGCTCCCGGAACACCGGACCCCGGGTGCCGGGCGGGACAGCTGGACCGCGACCCTGAAGGCCGGGCTCGCCGAGGCCCGCGCCGACCGGTCCGTACGCGGAGCGCTCCTGCTGGTCCCGGCCGTCACCGCCGTGTGGGGCGCCCTCGACGAGTACACACCGCTGCTGGTCCAGGACACCGGTGTCTCCGACGCGCTGGTGCCCTACCTGCTCCTGCTGATCTGGGCGGGCGCCACGGCCGGGGGACTGCTGGCCGGGACGGGCGAGCGCCTGGGCACGAAGGGCCTCGCGGCGCTGCTCGCGTGCGCGGCACTCGCCCTGGCCGTGGGTGCCGGGGCCGGCACCCCTGCCGGAATCGCCCTCGTGGCGCTCGCCTTCGGCGGCTTCCAGGCGGCGAGCGTGCTGGCCGACGCCCGGCTCCAGCAGCGCGTCGACGACACCGGCCGGGCCACCCTCACCTCGGTCGCCGGCCTCGGCACGGACCTGGCCACGGTCGCCGTGTACGGCGGCTACGGGGTACTCGGCACGGCCGGCGGACACGGCACGGCCTTCGCGTGGTTCGCCGTGCCGTACCTGGTGACCGCGCTGCTGCTGGCTGCTAGAGGTCGGGCTGCCAGGGGATGACCGAGAAGTCGCCGGTGCCCTTCTTCACCTTCTCGAAGGGCGCGGAGCCCACGCACTTGGGCAGGTCCTTCGTCTCGACCGGGGAGCCCGTCGCGGCCCAGCTGTAGCCGAGCCGGTCACGGTGACCGAGGTCGTGCACGGTGATCCCGACCCGCTTGCCCTTCGCGCCGGGCAGGTCGGAGGAGGTGATGACACCGGAGACGACGGCCACCTTGCCGCCGGTGACCAGGCAGTCGACCTTCGCCTTCGCCCGGGCGCCCTCGCCGTTCAGATAGTGGCTCCACTCGAAGGTGCCGGTGGCCTTCGTCGGGTCGGCCTTGTCCTTCGCGGCCAGATGCGCGTCGAAGGAGAAGGTGATGTCGTCCCCGGCCGAGCGGTACAGCTTGGCCTTGCCGGTGAGCGCGGCGGCCTCACGGGCCTGCACCGGGGAGCCGGAGCCGGAGCCGGAGTCGGAGGACGCGGCGGCGGAGGCCGCCGCGGCGGTCGCGGTGAGCAGCAGCGCGGCCCCGAACACGGCGGTCTTCGTACGGCGGTTCATGGCGGTCCTTTCCGCAAGGGGAAACAGGTCGTCGGAACGCTCACCACTGTCCCGGCGCGGCGCCCGCGCCACATCGCTCCGGGGACGTGACCCCGCCTCCGCCGCCCGGCGGGGGACCGCCGCACCGGTCTGCACCCGTGGGTGGACCGACGTACGACCGCAGGATCGCAACGAATCGCCGCCGAGCCCTCGAGGGACGCAATGATCAGCTCACCGGCGCGCAATGGCTGCTCCTTGTCCGGCCGAGCCCGCCGACCGTACCGTCTATCAGGCCCCCGAAAACCCTCCGCGTCCCGGTGAGGAACACGCATGCGCACCGCCCTGCTCCAGAGCTCCGGCCGCCCCGGCTCCACCGCCGAGAACCTCAAGGTCCTCGACGAGGCCGCGGGCCGGGCCGCCGCCGCGGGCGCCGGGCTGCTCGTCACATCGGAGATGTTCCTGACGGGGTACGCGATCGGCGACGACATCGGCCGCCTCGCCGAGCCCGCAGACGGAGACTGCGCGGACGCCATCGCCGAGATCGCGACCGGCCACGGCCTGGCGATCGCCTACGGCTACCCCGAGCGGGCGGGCGACGCCGTGTTCAACTCGGCCCAGCTGATCTCCGCCGACGGCACCCGGCTCGCCAACTACCGCAAGACCCACCTCTTCGGCTGCTTTGAGCGCGACCACTTCACCCCGGGCGACCAGCCGGTCGTCCAGTCGGAGATCGACGGTCTGCGCGTCGGCATCCTGATCTGCTACGACGTGGAGTTCCCGGAGAACGTCCGCGCCCACGCCCTGGCCGGCACCGACCTGCTTCTCGTCCCCACGGCCCAGATGCACCCGTTCCAGTTCGTCGCCGAGTCGATGATCCCGGTGCGGGCCTTCGAGAACCAGATGTACGTCGCGTACGTCAACCGGGTCGGCCGGGAAGGCGAGTTCGAGTTCGTGGGGCTGTCCACGCTCGCCGGGCCCGACGGGGTGGCCCGCACCCGGGCCGGACGCGGCGAGGAGCTCGCCCTCGCCGACGTCGACCCGGCGCTCCTCGCCGCGTCCCGCGGGGCCAACCCGTATCTGCTGGACCGGCGCCCGGGCCTCTACGGGTCGCTCGCCTGATCCCCTCACACCTGTTTGTATCTTCTGCAAGGAGTCCGTACCCCATGACGTCCACCGTGCCCAACGCCGTCGAGCACGCAGACGCGCAGCAGCCGCCGATCACCATGTTCGGCCCGGACTTCCCGTACGCCTACGACGACTTCCTCGCCCACCCGGCGGGTCTCGGGCAGATACCCGCGACCGAGCACGGCACGGAGGTCGCGGTCATCGGCGGCGGCCTGTCCGGCATCGTCGCCGCGTACGAGCTGATGAAGATGGGCCTCAAGCCGGTCGTGTACGAGGCGGACCAGATCGGCGGCCGGCTGCGGACGGTGGGCTTCGACGGGTGCGACGAGTCCCTCACGGCCGAGATGGGCGCGATGCGCTTCCCGCCGTCGTCCACCGCGCTACAGCACTACATCGACCTGGTCGGTCTCCAGACGCAGTCCTTCCCCAACCCTCTCGCGGAGGCGACGCCGTCGACCGTCGTCGATCTCAAGGGCGAGTCGCACTACGCCGAGACCGTCGCCGATCTGCCCCAGGTCTACCGGGACGTCGCCGAGGCCTGGAACAGGTGCCTGGAGGAGGGTGCCGACTTCTCCGACATGAACCGGGCCCTGCGCGAGCGGGACGTCCCGCGCATCCGCGAGATCTGGTCCCGGCTCGTCGAGAAGCTCGACAACCAGACCTTCTACGGCTTCCTCTGCGACTCCGAGGCGTTCAAGTCCTTCCGGCACCGCGAGATCTTCGGCCAGGTCGGCTTCGGCACGGGCGGCTGGGACACCGACTTCCCCAACTCCATCCTGGAGATCCTCCGGGTCGTCTACACCGAGGCCGACGACCACCACCGCGGCATCGTCGGCGGCTCCCAGCAGCTGCCGCTGCGCCTCTGGGAGCGTGAGCCGGAGAAGATCGTCCACTGGGCCCACGGGACCTCGCTCGCGAGCCTGCACGAGGGCGGCGAGCCCCGCCCTGCGGTGACCCGGCTGCACCGCACGGCAGGCAACCGCATCACGGTCACCGACGCGCGCGGCGACATCCGCACCTACCGGACGGCGATCTTCACCGCCCAGTCCTGGATGCTGCTCTCGAAGATCGACTGTGACGACTCGCTCTTCCCGATCGATCACTGGACCGCGATCGAGCGGACCCACTACATGGAGTCCTCGAAGCTCTTCGTGCCCGTCGACCGGCCCTTCTGGCTCGACAAGGACGAGGAGACCGGCCGGGACGTCATGTCGATGACGCTCACCGACCGTATGACCCGCGGGACCTACCTGCTCGACGACGGCCCGGACAAGCCCGCCGTCATCTGCCTCTCCTACACCTGGTGCGACGACAGCCTGAAGTGGCTGCCGCTGTCCGCGAACGAGCGGATGGAGGTCATGCTGAAGTCGCTCGGCGAGATCTATCCCAAGGTCGACATCCGCAAGCACATCATCGGCAACCCGGTGACCGTCTCCTGGGAGAACGAGCCCTACTTCATGGGCGCGTTCAAGGCCAACCTGCCCGGCCACTACCGCTACCAGCGGCGCCTGTTCACGCACTTCATGCAGGAGGAGCTGCCCGAGGACAAGCGCGGCATCTTCCTCGCCGGCGACGACATCTCCTGGACGGCCGGCTGGGCCGAGGGCGCCGTCCAGACCGCACTCAACGCGGTCTGGGGCGTCATGCACCACTTCGGCGGCACGACCGACCCGACCAACCCGGGCCCCGGAGACCTCTATGACGAGATCGCGCCGGTGGAACTCCCGGAGGACTGACGGGCTCGGGCCCTGCGAGCGGTCCGACCGAGGCGTGAGCGCACCCGCCGCACCCGCCGCACCCGCCGCACCGGTCGTGGCCGCGGGCGCCGGCCGGCCTCCGGTGCGGGAGCGGCGGTGCCGGCGTCGTCGTCCGGCCCGCCGGCCGGAGGTCTGCGTCGGATCACCATGGCGATCACGGCGTTGGATCATCTTTACAACGGCGTGAGCAGCATGCGCCCCGCGAGGCCAGCCGCCGCGTCCAGGTGCTCGGTGAACTCCCGGGCCACCTCGGGGAGTCCGCGCAGTGCCCACAGGGCCCGGGCCGCCGTCCAGGAGGCGTCCCGGGCGCGGTCCAGGCTCCAGGAGCCGAGCAGATGGGTCAGCGGGTCGGCGATCTGGAGGAGATCGGGGCCCGGCATCAGATCTTCGCGGATGCGCTCCTCCAGCGAGACGAGGAGATCGCCCACCGTGTCGAACTCGTCCTCCAGGTCGGCGGGTGCGCAGTCGAGCGTACGGCAGGTGTCCACGACGGCCAGCGCGAGATCGTGCCCGATGTGCGCGTTGATGCCCGCGAGGGCGAACTGCAACGGCCGTACCCCGGGATGGCGGCGGAACTGGAACAGCGGTCGCCAGCAGGCGGGTGGGCGCCGCTCTCCGGCCGCCGCGTCGACCGCCTCCAGGTACCGCTCCGCGAACCGTACGTCCAGCGTGATCGCGGCATGCGGGTCCGCGAACCGCCCGGTGTCGACGTACCGGTCCACCACCTCCGTCACCGCCAGGTAGACGCGGTTGAAGACCGCCACCCCGTCCCGGGGGTGCAGTGCCGCATCGAGGGCGCGCATCCGGGAGATGACCCCGTCGACCGGAGTGTCCACGGCTGAGGGGACTTGTTCGCATCGCGGCATGCGGGCAGAGTCCCAGCTCTAGGCTGGCCGGAGTACCGGCTGGCCCGGCGCTTCCCCGAAACGGGGGAACGCCGCCCGCCGCAGGGGGAGGGGGAGCAGCACCGTGTCAGGCTTACGTGCCCAGCGCCTGGCCGCCCGCAGGGCCGAGCGCAGGCGCGCCGCCCGGCGCGGCGCGATGGTCGTGGCGGCCTCCGTCGTGGTCGCGGCCGGTGTGGTCGCCGGGGCGCTCTCCGCGGTCGAGGACCGGCGATCGTCGGCCGAGGCCCGGCCCTCCGGGGTGTCCGCCTCGCCCCGTCTGGCGCCCCTGCCCGCTGTGCCGTCGGTGTCCCCATCGGTCTCCGAGGCCGCCTCGCCCACACCGTCTCCGACGAAGAGCGCCGTCCCCGCGCCTTCATCCCCGAGGGCCGAGACCAAGGAGCAGAAGACGGCCGATGCCGTGACCGGGCGGCTCTACCGCCACCCCGACTCCCAGGTGCTCGACTGGATCCGGGCCCACGACGGCGACCCGCGCCACGAGGTCATCGCGTCCCGCATAGCCGACCGGCCGGCCGCCGTCTGGTTCGCCGACTACTCCCCGGACACGCTCACCGCCCGGGTCGCCGCGGTGACGTCCGGCGGCGCGGCACAGGGCCGGGTGCCCGTCATCGTGCCGTACGCGATACCCGGCCGGGACTGCGGCGGCCACTCCCAGGGCGGAGCGCCCGACCTGGACGCGTACGACGCCTGGATCGACCGGTTCGCGGCCGGGCTGGGCTCCGGCGAGGTCATCGTCGTCCTGGAGCCGGACTCGGTCGCCCAGACCGAGTGCCTCTCCGCCGGTGACCGCGCGGACCGCTTCGCCTCGCTGGCCCGGGCAGGCCGCGTCCTGAAGGCCGCCAACCCCCGGGCCCGCGTGTACTTCGACGCGGGACACTCCGGCTGGAACGCGCCCGGCAAGCAGGCGGCATGGCTGCGGCAGGCCGGTGCCGCCTCGCCCGAGTCCTCCGACGGGATCTTCAGCAACGTCTCCAACTTCCACACCACCGCCGACGAGGTCGCCTACGACCGGCGGGTCCTGGACGCCCTCGGCGGCCCGGCGGGCCTGGGCGCCGTCATCGACACCAGCCGCAACGGCAACGGCGCCCCGGCCGACGGGGAGTGGTGCGACCCGTCGGGCCGCAAGCTCGGCCGGGCCCCGACCCTCGGCACCGGCGAGGCCCGGATCGACGCCTACCTGTGGGTGAAGCTCCCGGGGGAGTCGGACGGCTGCAAGGGCAGGCCGGGGACGTTCACGGCGTCCTACGCCTACGAGCTGGCCTCGCCGTAGCCCGCGTTCTCGCCCCGCCGTAGGACGCTACGACCTCGTCCCGCCGTAGGAGCTAGGGCTTGCCCTCGTCGTAGGACGAGGTGCCCTCGTCCAGCAGCGGATGCTGTGTCTTCAGATGGGCCGGGGCGAAGGCCCGCAGGGCGTGGTAGCCGGTGATGACGACGATCGTGCCGAGCGCGATACCGCTCAGCGAGAACGTGTCCGTGAACTCCATGGTGACGTTGCCGACGCCGATGATGATGCCCGCCGCCGCGGGGACCAGGTTCAGCGGATTGCGCAGATCCACCCTGGCGTTGAGCCAGATCTGGGCGCCGAGCAGGCCGATCATGCCGTACAGGATGACGGTGATGCCGCCGAGCACCCCGCCCGGGATCGCCGCGACGACCGCGCCGAACTTCGGGCAGACGCCGAACAGCAGGGCGAAGCCGGCGGCGGCCCAGTAGGCGGCCGTCGAGTAGACGCGGGTCGCGGCCATCACGCCGATGTTCTCGGAGTACGTGGTGTTGGGCGGGCCGCCGACCGCGGTGGACAGCATCGAGCCGACGCCGTCGGCCGAGATCGCCGTGCCGAGCCTGCTGTCCAGCGATTCGCCGGTCATCTCGCCGACCGCCTTCACATGCCCGGCGTTCTCGGCGACCAGCGCGATGACGACCGGCAGGGCGACCAGGATCGCCGACCACTCGAAGGACGGGCCGTGCAGCGTCGGCAGCCCGATCCAGTCGGCCTTGTCCACGCCCGAGAGGTCGAGCCGCCAGTGGTCGGTGACCTTGCCGCTCGCGTCCACCGAGTGGATCTTGCCGAAGACCAGGTCGAACACCCAGGAGATGCCGTATCCGAAGACCAGCCCCAGGAAGATCGCGATCCGGGACCAGAACCCGCGCAGACAGACGACCGCCAGACCGGTGAACAGCATCGTCAGCAGGGCCGTCCACTGGTCCTGCGGCCAGTACGTCGAGGCCGTCACCGGCGCCAGGTTGAAGCCGATCAGCATCACCACGGCGCCGGTCACGATCGGCGGCATCGTGGCGTGGATGATCCGCGCCCCGAACCGCCGCACGGCGAGCCCCACCAGGAACAGCGCGGCCCCGACGACGAAGACCGCGCCGGTGACGGTGGCGCTGCTGCCGCCCTGCGCGCGGATGACCGCCGCCACGCCCACGAAGGACAGCGAGCAGCCCAGGTAACTGGGGACGTGGCCGCGGGTGGCCAGCAGGAACACGACGGTCGCGACGCCCGACATCATGATCGCGAGGTTGGGGTCCAGGCCCATCAGGACCGGAGCCACGAAAGACGCCCCGAACATGGCCACCACGTGCTGGGCGCCGAGCCCGGCCGTGCGGGGCCACGAGAGCCGCTCGTCGGGGCGGACCACCGCGCCGGGCGCCGGGGTGCGTCCGTCGCCGTGCAGTTTCCAGCGGACGCCGAGATCCATGGTGCGGTATCGCTTTCGTCGTGCGTGCGAGTGTCCGGACCATTGTCGGGGTGCGTCAGGAGCGGCGGTGACCGGGGCTGACCAGGACGGCCGGGCCGGGTCTCCGCTCAGGGCCGCGGGTCGGGAACCGCCGCCGTCTCAGGGCGGCTGATCTTCGCCCGGTCGCCCGGGCGCAGCACCCGCGCGAACGCCACCAGGCCACAGGACAGCAGCGTCACCAGGCAGAACGACACCATCAGGCTGGTCGCCTGGGCCAGCATGCCGATCGCGCTCGGCGCGATCAGGCCCGAGGTGTACGTGATGGTCGCGACGCCCGCGATGGCCAGGCTCGGGTTGGAGCCGCTGCGGCCCGCCGCCGCGAAACACAGCGGTACGACGACCGCGATGCCAAGCCCCATCAGCGCGAACCCGCTCATGGCCACCGCCGGATGGTCCGCGACCACGATCAGCAGACCGCCGAGAACGGCGAGCACACCGCTGACCCGTACGGTCCGCACGGCACCGAAGCGGTCCACGATCCTGTCGCCGGCGATCCGGGCGATGGCCATGGTGAGCGTGAAGCCCGTGGTGCACGCCGCCGCGAGACCGGCCGAGGTCTCCAGCTGTTCGCGCAGATAGACGGCCGACCAGTCCAGGCTCGCGCCCTCGGCGAACACCGCGCAGAACCCGATCGCGCCGATGAGCAGGGCCGAGCGGGGCGGCAGTGCGAATCTAGGCGGCGGCTCCTCGTCCTCGGCGGGCTGGAGATCGAGCACCCACTGGCAGGCCGCCACACCGATCACGGTGAGGACCGCGGCGGCCAGCACATGATGCAGCCGGGCGTCCGAGCCGAGGTGCGCGGCGAGCGTGCCGGCGGCCGAGCCGATCAGGGCACCCGCGCTCCACATGCCGTGCAGCCCGGACATGATCGACCGGCCGAGGCGGTTCTCGACCTCGACGCCCAGCGCGTTCATCGCCACATCCGCCATGCCCGCCGTCGCGCCGTAGGTGAACAGGGCCAGGCAGAGCGTGAGCAGGTTCGGGGCGAGGGACGGCAGGACCAGCGAGAGGGTCCACAGGGCGATCAGTCCGCGCAGCGCGTTGCGGGCTCCGAACCGGTGGCTGACGCTGCCGGCCAGCGGCATGGCGACGGACGCGCCGAGCGCCGGGAAGGCGAGCGCGATCCCCAGCTGCCCGGCGCTCACGCCCGCGTGGTCCTGGATCCAGGGCACGCGGGTGGCGAACGAGCCGGTCACGGCGCCGTGCACGGCGAAGACGGCGGCCACGGCGTACCGGGACCGTTTCACCTCGCGCAGTTCGTCGACCACGTTGCCCATTCTGCGGTCCCCCTCCAGGTCTCTGCCGCGATCACGTCATGCGGGCGTAAACTATCAGGAACCCTGCCTGATAATAAGAGGGTTTCCCGGCGGGCCACGGCCGACGGACCCGCCGATCTGGAAGGATCCCGGCATGCCCGCATCCCCGAGCACCGCCCGGGCCATCAACGACCGGCTCGCCCTGCGTCTGTTCCAGCAGGAGGGCCCGCTGACGGCAGGGCAGTTGAAGCAGCTCACCGGTCTGTCCCGGCCGACCGTCGCCGACCTCGTCGAACGCCTCACCGCCGCAGGTCTGATCGCGGTCGTCGGAGAGGCGGGGGAGCAGCGGCGCGGGCCCAACGCCAAGGTGTACGGCATCGTCGCCGACCGGGCGCACCTCGCCGCCCTGGACGTACGCACCGAGGGTGTCTCCGTGGCCGTCGCCGACCTGGTGGGCCGGGTCCTGGCCGAGGCCTCAGTGCCCATCGGGGGTGACATGGCCACGGGTTCCGCCGTGGAACAGGCGGTCGCGCTGGTCGAGCGGGTGGTGAAGGAGGCCGGCGCCGACCGGTTGCACACCGTCGGCATCGGAGCGCCCGGCCTGATCGACCCGGCCAGCGGCGAACTCCGCGACTCCTCCGGGCTGCCCGAGTGGCACCGGCGCCTGGTCGCCGCCCTCCAGGAACGGCTGCCCGAGGCGCGGGTGAGCGTCGAGAACGAGACCAACCTCGCGGCACTGGCCGAGCAGCGCGACGGCGCCGCCCGGGACCGGGACACGTTCGTCCTGCTGTGGCTGGGCCACGGCACGGGCGCGGCCGTGGTGCTCGACGGCGCGCTGCGCCGCGGTGCCTCGGGCGGCACCGGCGAGATCGGCTTCCTCCCGGTCCCGGGCACGACCACGCTGCCGTCCGCGACGGACTGCGAGGGCGGCTTCCACGGCCTGGCCGCGTCGGCCGCGGTCGTGGACCTGGCGGCACAGCACGGGGTTCCGGCGGAGCCGGGGCAGGAGCCGTCGGCGGTGGGGGTCGTACGGGCGGCGGTGGGTGTGGTGCGGGCCGCGGTGGATCGGGTGCGGGGAGTGGAGGGCGGAGGGTCTCGGTCCGAGGGCGGGTACGAGGTGCCGGTCTCGCCCGCGTCCGCCGGCCCCGCTGCCCGATTCCTCGACGCCCTGGCCGATCGGCTCGCCGTCGGGGTCGCCTCGGTGGTGGCGATTCTGGACCCCGGGTGTGTGGTGCTCGGGGGCGAGGTCGGGCAGGCCGGTGGTGAGGAGCTCGCCGGCCGGGTGCAGGACCGAATCGCCCGGATGACGCCCCTGCTCACGGAGGTACGGACGACCACCCTGGGTGGCGACGCCGTCCTGCGCGGCGCCCTCCTCACGGCCCGCCACCGGGCTCAGGACGAGCTCTTCACCCCCGGGGAGCGGCCGGTCCAGCGCTGGTAGCGCGCCCCGGGCCTCCCGGCCGAACCTCCGGGCCCGGGACGGCTGCTCGTCGTCCCGGGCCCCTGCTGAGGCCGGGACCGCCGGTCCCCGCCAGTACTCCGCTGAGCCCGGGACGGCTGCTCTTCGTTCGCACTCCTACGGTCGGAACCCTCCGGCAATGCCGGGTGTGAGTAGTTGGCGTACAGGAAAACCCGGTGAGAACGATCATGGGCCGGTCGGCGCGAGCGCGCTGACCCGGTTCTCGTACTCGCGGCGGGCCTTGCGCTGAGCCGGGACCGCCGGGGTGCCCTGACCCCCGTCGAGCGGCTGGCAGAGGGCGAGGAGCCGGCGGTGCACGATCGGGACCGCGGTGACGCGCAGGGTGTACCCCTGGCCGCGCCGCACGACCACTCCCTGGTCGAGCGAGGCCCGCTCGGCGGGCTCCAGGTCGGCGGCGCGGAGGAAGTCGGCGACCTTGCCGGGCATGTCGAGGGTGACCAGCAGCTCCGGGGCCGGGGCGTCCTCCTCGGTGACGGTGTGGCCGGGCATGAGGTCGGCGACGGCCGTGCGGATCGCGCCGCGGCTGACGCCGTGGTCGCGGGCGGGAGCGGCGATGGAGCAGCCGTCCAGGTAGGCGGTTCGCACGGCGTCGGTCTTGTCGGCCGGGACGACGGGGCGACGTCCGCCCTTGCTGCCCTTGGCCTCGGCGGCCCGCAGCCCGTCGTAGGTCAGCTCCCGCTGGAGGTCGCGCTGGAGTTCGCCGGCGGCGGCGAGGGTCTGCACCATGAACTTCACGGTGGACAGCAGCTCTCCGAGGATGTGCCCGGTGCCGCGTACGAGGCGGAACATCTCGGAGAAGTGCACGGTGTCGCCTGGGCGGGTGTAGTCGAGGAGCGCGCGGAACTTCGGGCGCTGGCGGGGGTGGAGGCGGCTGGAGGTGCCGCCGTCCTCCTCGAAGACGACCGGGTCCTCGATGCCGGCCTCGTCCAGGACGAGGTTCTGCCGGGCGGTGGACTGCTGGTCGGTCGAGACCCGCTTGTAGACCAGGTTCGCCACCGAAGGGCCCCTTCCGTACGGAGGATCGGACCCTGTCTGTCGTCAAACTCTGTCAGTAATCGCCATCGGATCTGATTGGATCCGTGCCGCCGCGAACCCCGGGATGGCGCGGGTTCATTGGCCGCGCCGGCTGTCTGTCGTCAACGATCGTTTGGCGACAGGCAGCCGGCACGGTGAGCCCCGACATGCCGACCTGTGACTGCCGTGCCCTTCACCGCGCGGAGTGTCCGCGGACCGTGTCGCGGAAGGCGATGGGGGTCTGCCCGGTGCCCCGGTGGAAGAACTTGCTGAAGTGCGTCGCGCTGGGGAAGCCGAGATGGTCGGCGATGCGGGCGGCGCTCTGGTCGCTGTGGGCCAGGAGGCGCTTGGCCTCCAGGATCACGCGGCGGTCGATGAACTCCTTGGCGCCGAGCCCCGCGGCGGTGAGGGTGGCGCGGGAGAGTGTGCGGGGCGAGTAGCCGAGGGTCTGGGCGTAGTCCTCCACGCGGCGCGTGCGGGCGAAGTCCCGTTCGACGGCGTCGCGGAAGCGCAGGTAGGTGGGGTCGGGTTCGGGGGCGGGCGAGCCGGCGGGCGTGGTCAGGTGGGTCAGGCGCAGCACGAGGACGGCCAGCAGGTGGCGCAGGGCTGCGGTGTGGACGTCCAGGGGCAGGTGTCCGAGTGCGCGGAACTCGATGCCGAGGTGCTCGGCGGCGAGGCACAGGGCCGTGGCGTCGTCGGGCAGGGGGAGGCGCAGGACCGGGGCGTGCGGGTCCTGCGTGCGGGCGGCGTCGGCCGTGGCCGCGTCGAGGAAGTCCGGGCGGAACAGGATCAGGGTTCCCTCGGCGCCGGTGAGGTCGCCCCACTGATGGACCTGGCCGGGGCGGACCCAGAGCCAGGATCCCGGTTCGAGGGCGTAGCCGGCGAAGTCCACGGTGTGCCACAGGGTGCCGCCGGTGAGGGTGAGCAGGTGGTGGAAGTCTGGCCGATGCGGTGTCGCGAGCTGGGCCGTAGTGGCCCGGTGGCGCAGATCGGCCAGGGACAGGACCTCGACCCCCGCAGGCGTGCCGGCGGGCGCGGTGAAGGCGATCTCGGGGATCTCCGCCCTGGCATCCACGCGGGCATCATGTCGCTTTTTGGCCATCATGTGTCACCAGCGTATCCAACTGCCCTCGGTTCTGCCTCGTAGCTTGGAGATATCGCTTCACACGGCACCACACCGAGTGTCGGAAAAGCGTAAGAGCCGTATGGGAGGAGGCGTGCGATGGCCACAACAGAGAGTGTCCGGCTGACGTATGCCTTCGACGCGTACTGCCCCTGGTGTTACGGCTTCGGCCCGACCCTGCGGTCCTTCGCCCAGGACAACGCCCACCGCATCCGGCTGCACATACGGTCGGCGGGCCTGTACACGGGCGCCCGGGCCCGGCCGGTCTCGGCCCACCCTCGGATGGCCGAGGCGTGCGAGCGGGTCACGCGGCTGACCGGAGTCGGCTTCGGAGCCGGATTCGCACGGGCGCTGACCGACGGAACGACGGTCGCGGACTCCACCGCGGCGGCCGCCGGCCTGGCGGTGCTGTACGGCCAGGCCGACGAGGTCGGCGTACCGCACCTGGATGCGGCCGAGGCCGTACAGCTGGCGTGGTTCGTCGACGGCCGCAGCCTCGCCGATCCCGAGGTCTACCGCGACATCGCCGCCGGTCTGGGCCTGGACGCGTCCTCGGTGACGGCGGCGTACGCCTCGCCGGCGCCCTGGGAGCAGGCCCGCGCCGACTTCCGCGCGCTGCGTCGCCTGCACGTGACCACCTACCCGACCCTCCTGCTGCACACCGTGCACGGCGCGGGCCGGCTGGGCGGTGCGGCATCCACCGCCGCATCACTGACCGCGGCGCTCGACCAGTGCCTCGCCGGAGCGTTCCCCCGACCCACTTCCACCCCGCCTTCTGTTCCGCAAGGAGAATTGTCATGAGCGACGCCAAGAACACCGTCCTGACGGCCGCCGGCGAACTGTTCGGCAAGAAGGACCCCGCCGCGGTCGACCGCTGGGTCGCTGCCGACTACACGCAGCACAGCCCCCTGGCCGCCGACGGCCCCGAGGCTCTGCGCGCGCTGGTCGCCTCCCTCGGTGTCGACTTCCGCTACGAGGGCGCCCGGGTCATCGCCGACGGCGACCTGGTCGCCCTGCACGGCACGTACCACGGCTTCGGCCCGGACCCGCTGGTCGGCTTCGACATCTTCCGCGTCGACGCCGACGGCAAGCTCGCCGAGCACTGGGACGCCCTGGCCCCGGTGGTCTCCCCGACCGCCTCCGGCCGCTCGCAGACCGACGGCCCCACCGAGGTGGCCGAGCCCGCCAGGACCGAGGCCAACCGCGCCCTGGTCACCGAGTTCGCGCAGAAGGTCCTGGTCGGCGCCGACTACTCGGTCCTCACGGACTACATCTCCACGGAGACGTACGCCCAGCACAACCCGGAAGCCGCCGACGGCCTGGACGGGTTCGGCGCGGCCGCCGCGCAGTGGGCCGAGCAGGGCAAGAACCTCGTCTACACGAAGGTCCACAAGGTCATCGCCGAGGGCGACTTCGTCCTGACCCAGTCCGAAGGCGAGTTCGGTGGCCCGGTCGCCTACTACGACCTGTTCCGCGTCGCCGACGGAAAGATCGTCGAGCACTGGGACGTCGTCGCCCCGATCCCGGCCGAACTTCCCCACAGCAACGGCCTGTTCTGACGCCCCCGAGTCACACGTGAGAAAGAGCAGCATGAACGCGCGCACCTACGCCGGCCGAACCTTCGTCTTGCGGGTCGACAACGGAGTCGTCTTCCGCAACACCTACGCGGCTGACGGCACCACGTTGCACTACGAGACGCTGGCAGGGCCGACCAAGGGCACGACGGAGACGGTCACGCTCCACACCGCCGCACTCGGCCCCGGCCAGTTCATGGTCGGCTGGGTCGAGGAGTCCGGCATGACGGTCACCCACATCATGAACCTGGACGCCCTGACCGTCCACGCCTTCTGGACCTACCAGGAGGGCGCCGGCCGGGTTGCCGAGCTCCACACCGGAACCCTCGAGCCCGGCTGAATCCGTCCCCCGATGCGCCGCCGTGCCCTCTCGCCATGCCCGAAAGGCACTGGCGGCGCCCATCGGCCCGACAGCCCGGTTCACGAGGCCGCCTGCCTGACGCACCACCCACACTGCCTGGAGGACGATCGTGCATGCCGCCCCGCTGCCGCTCGACGCCTACCGTGGCGCGATAGCCCTGGACGAGCCGTTCCGGCCGACCGGCGCCCCGGCCGCACGCCCGGCGCACCTGGTCCGTGCCGCGCTGTCCGCGCTGGACAAGGACCCGGCCACGACGGCGGCGGACCTGGGAGCGGGCGACGCGGACCGGCTCGACGACGTGGCCGCCCGACGCCTGCTGCGCGCGGTACTCACCGTCCGCCGACCGGGCCCGCTTCCAGCGGATGCGTCCGAGCTGCTGGACGCCCTCCTGAGCAGCGAGCGCGCGGCCAGGACCGTGACGGACCCGAAACGCCTTCCCTGCATCGCCGAGGAGTTTCCCGACACGGCCACGGCCTACCCGGCCGCGGAACGTATGGTGCTGTGGCAGGGCGACATCACCGCGCTCGGCGCGGACGCGATCGTGAACGCCGCCAACAGCGCGATGCTCGGCTGCTTCGTCCCCCAGCACCCGTGCATCGACAACGCCATCCACAGCGCGGCGGGCCCCCGCCTGCGCGACGACTGCCACACGATCATGACCCGGCAGGGCCACCCGGAGGCGACCGGCACCGCGAAGATCACCCGCGGCTACCACCTGCCCGCCCGCTACGTCCTGCACACCGTCGGCCCCATCGTCGACGGTGTCCTGCGCCCGACGCACGAGCGTCTCCTCGCCGCGTCCTACCGGGCCTGCCTCGACCTCGCCGCCGACGTCGCGGACATCCGCACGGTGGCGTTCTGCTCCATCAGCACCGGCGTCTTCGGCTACCCCAAGCGGCCCGCGGCCCGCATCGCCCTGGACACGGTGGCCGACTGGCTCGACGCCCACCCCGGACGCCTGGACCGCGTGATCTTCAACGTGTACGCGCCCGACGACCGCGCCGCCTACCTCGACGCCCTGACCGAAGGGGCCACCACCCGATGAACCAGACGAACCACCAGCCCCACGCCCTTCAAGCCCAGGCCGACACGGTCCGCTCCTGGCTCGCCGACGCCGACCGCGTGCTCATCACAGCCGGCGCCGGACTGAGCGCCGCGGCCGGCTACGACTACGGCGACACCGACCGCTTCCAGGAACTCTTCCCCGCCTTGTACCGCCTGGGCCTGCGCTCCCGCTATCTCGTCGGCCTGCCCCTGCCGCCCGCCCTGCTGTGGGGATACTGGGCCGTCCACATCGACGACATCCGCTACAGCCCTGCCCTCAACCCGCTCTACCAGCGGCTGCGCACACTCGTCGGGGACAAGGACCACTGGGTGATGACCTCCAATGTCGACGCACTCTTCCCCCGCAACGGCTTCGCGGCGGACCGGGTCTTCACCCCGCAGGGCGACTACGGCCGCTACCAGTGCACGACCCCCTGCACCCCCATCACCTGGGACAGCAAGCCCGTGATCGACCGGCTCCTGTCCGCGTACGACCCGGACACCGGCGCCGTCACCGACCCCGACGCCCTGCCCCGCTGCCCGAACTGCGGCGGCGAGGTCGAGATCAACGTCCGCATCGGCCCCGAGTTCGTCGAAGCCCCCTACCTCCCCACGGGCCGGCGTCTGCGGGAATGGCTGAACGAGGCCCCCACCGACGCCCGCCTCCTGATCCTGGAGTTCGGCGCCGGGTTCAACACCCCCGGCGTCATCCGCCACCCCGGCGAGCATCTCACCCGCCACTTCCCCCAGGCCCGCCTGGTCCGCGTCAACCCCGCCCACCCCGACATACCCTCCGACCTGGCAGGACGGGCTCTGCCAGTCCCCGCCGGCGCCGATCACTTGCTCGACGCACTCACTGCGCCGCAGGCCCCGGCCGGTCCTATGGTGACCTCATGAGCGATCCGGAGAAGAACAAGACCACGGCCAAGGCGTTCTACGACCTCATGTTCAACGACTGCCGCCCTGCCGAGGCCCTCGATCGCTACGTCGGCGACACCTACATCCAGCACAACCCGCACGTCGGCGACGGCAAACAGGCATTCATCGACTACTTCGAGCGCATGGCCGCCGAGTACCCCGGCAAACACGTCGAGTACAAACGCGCCTTCGCCGAGGGCGACCACGTCATCCTCCACTGCCACCAGACCTGGCCAGGCGACGAGGACTACGCGGGCATCGAAATCTTCCGCTTCGACCAGAACGGAAAGATCGTCGAGCACTGGGACGTCCTCCAGGTCATCCCGGCCACCTCCAAGAACGACAACACCATGTTCTGACCAGGCCTCGGCCGTTCTCCAGTACGACGCCGCGCTGTTACCCGGAGGCTGACACCCCGCTTCAGTCGGCGGCCGACTCGTCTTCGTCGTACTCGACGGCGTCCGGGTCCCGCAGCGGGCGCAGGCCCTGGCCGGGGCCGCTGGTCTTGATGTCGAACAGGTAGCGGCCCAGGAAGTTGATGTGCCGGTCCTTGAGCGGAGAGAGGCGGGCGACGTCCTCGTCCTTGATCTTGTGGCCCTCGGCGCGGAGCTGGGCGACGGCGGCGTCCAGGTAGCGGGTGTTCCACAGGACGACGGCGTCGAGGACCAGGCCGAGGGCGGCGAGTTGGTCCTCCTGGCCCTCGCGGTACGCCTGGCGGATCTGGCCGCGACCGCCGTGGCAGATCGCGCGGGCCAGACGGTGGCGGGACTCCTGCAGCCGACGGTAGGTGTCGTCGACCGGGTCGACCGGAGCGAGCAGGTGCATGGTCTTGTCGATCCGCCCGTACTCGGCGAACGCGGCGCCGAGCGGGGTCGGGTGGCCCTCACGGCCGAACATCCGCAGCAGGTCGTAGGCCCGGACCTGGTTGGTGATGAGCGACCCGGCGACGCGGAGCATGTCGAGCATTTTGTACAGGCCGAAGGCCATGTCGGAGTACGAGGCGTTGTCGGTCGCGACCATCTCCGGCTTCACCCCGCCGTCGAGGTTCAGCAGCGTGTCCAGCGTGTAGAGGCTGTCGCGCGGGGTGCCGCGTACGACCATCGCGCCGATCCCCGCTACCTGGTCATTGACGGCGTTGAGCCAGGTCACACCCCGTTTGTGGCCGTAGTACTTGGGCGAGGGCCCGGTGTTGATGCTCTTGACGGGGACGACGAACCGCAGGCCGTCGACGGAGGCGAGCAGCCCGCCCCCCCCACATCTGGGCCAGCTCGATGCGGGACTGGGCGGTGATGAGCGCGGCGTTCGCCGCGGCGATGGTGTCGGCGCGCAGGTAGTTCTGGTCGACGTGGGACAGCCGAGAGCGGGTCAGCGCCTTGTTCTCCGGGTCGATGACCGGGGTCAGGCCGATGTTGCAGCTCTCCGCCGCCAGCAGCGCGACCAGGGAGACGAGCAGACCCTCCATGCGGGTGCGCCGCTCGGAGATGTGACCGAAGGTGTCGAGGAACCCGGTCCAGGAGTGGACCTCGAACAGCAGGTCGGCAGGTCGATCCTCGGGAGCATCGCCTCCGTGGTGGCCTTGAGCCAGGTCAGCAACTCCGGCTCGCCCACCGCGCCGGGCTTGTCCACCGACCGACAGGCGGGCGCGTCCGCCGCCCTCGGGGACGACGATCTCCACCTTCGCGTCGGCGCCGGCCTCCTCCAGACGGTCGGCAATCTGCCGCCACGCCGCGTCCAACCCCCGGACGCAGCCCGTCCAGCAGCCTCGCGCGCGGGTTCGCCCACCGGTTCGACGGGGCAGCGAACACATCGCGCCGATTCAGGGCACGGTGCAGTTGCTCCGGGACGCACACCACGTACGCGTCACGGTCGACCGCGCCCTGAGGCAGCTTGGCGTTGGAGAACACCGCGCGCTTCCACATCGTCGGCACCAGTTCGGCGTCGACCTCGCGGGGCAGCAGCGGCCGGTCCTTGACCCGGCACCGGGAGAGCGCGGGCAGGCGGCGCACGGCCTTGAGGATGCGCCGCCCGGCCGGGGCGGCGCCCAGCGCATCCGACTCGCCCATCAGGGACAGGACGCGCGGACGGTGCTGTAGCGCAGGGCCAGCTTCTCGCGCATCGCGGCTTCGGCCGAGCCGTCGTCCTCGGGCACCAAGGCCTCGACGGTCGCAACCGCCCCGGCCACCGCCGTACGCGGCACGGCCTCCTCGACCGCCGACCACAGCGCGGCGACGTCCAGGTCCGCCTCGTGCTCGGCGACCAGGTCCAGCTCCTCGGTGAGGATCTTCGACGCCTTCGCCAGGATGCGGGCCGCCCTTCTCCAGCTGCGGCAGCATCGCCAGCCGCTCGCGGTCCGACGCCCGCCGGGCCGGGCTGATCAGCCGGTTCGCCATCCTCACCGCGAACAGGTCGAGGGCGTCGTCGACCGCCTGCGCCTCCAGCTGGCGCACCACCGCGGTCAGCAGCGCGGTCCGCCGCGGCTCCGGCGCCCGCTCGATCGTCTGCGCCTTGCTCAGCTGCCCGTACCGGGCGAGCGCGGACAACCGGTTCACCGGCACCCGGGACAGGTCCACCCGCCCCAGCGCGAACGCGGAGATCTCCTCCACCCGCTCCATTGCCCGCAGCATCGCCGTGCCCGTCGACTTCACCGGAGGCGTACGCAGCCGCTCCAGCTCCGAGACCCGCTTGCCCTCAGGCACCACCAGCAGCTCCGCCAAGGCCGGCGCCAGCGCCGCATCCGCCCGGACCGTCGCCCGGGCCACCGCCTCGTACAGGCGCCGCTCGGCCGCCGTACGGGCCTCAGACACCTGCCGGGCCAGCACCGAGACGCCCGGCAGTAGCACCCGGTTCTTCCGCAGCCACGTCACCGCGTGGTTGAACAGCGCCACCGGCCCCTCGGCGTACCGCTTCACGCACGAGGCGTCCGCGATGCCGAGCTGCCCGGCCAGGTACTCCACGGCCTCCCACGGCACGGCGAGCGGGTCCTCGCCCAGGAACCGGCCGACGTAGCGGACCGTGCAGATCTGCACCGCCATGCCCAGCCGGTGCGCATCCGTGCGCCGCAGCGCGATCAGATCGCGGTCGTCATCGTCGAGGGAGAAGAACCGCTCCAGCTCCGGGCGCGTGGGCACCTCGGTGAACGCGCCGTACGCTTCGGCCTGCTCATCAGTCAGAAACTCCACCGGCACGAGGCGGACCGTGGCCAGCACCGGCACCCGCTCGACGATCTTTCCGTGAACCTCAGCAAGGCCGCAGAACGGTGTGCTAGCCGACCATGATCGTTCTCACCGGGATTTCCTGTACGCCAACTAGTCACACCCGAATGCCCGGGCCCCCGACTGCGCCCAGGCGCCCCGCTAAGCCCGCGACCGCCCGCTCCCCGTCCGCACCTGCCCGTCTCCGAACCGCGCCGCCAGGTACTTCTCGAACGTCCCCGTGCCGACCGCCCGCCCCGGCGTCAGATGACCCCCGCTCCGAAAGCCCCGGTACGCCGCTCCCCACAGCGGTACGTTCACCACCGCACGGCGCCGGCCGGACGCCTTCAGATACGCGCGAGCCAGCGACTCGAACGTCCGTACCTCCGGCCCGCCCAGGTCCTCCACCCGCCCCGCCGGTTCGCCCGCCGCCAGCTCGACCAGCCGGTCCGCGACCTCGGACACCTCGACGGGCTGGTCCCGGACACCGGCCGGCAGGAACAGGACCGGCAGCTTCGACAGCCCCTGCAGCACCATGACCAGCAGGTCGTGGAACTGTGTCGCCCGCAGCACGGTCCAGCCGAGCCCCGACTCCTCGACCAGCCGTTCCACGGCGAGCTTGCTCTTGTAGTAGCCGAACGGCACCCGGTCGACGCCCACGATCGAGATGTAGACGAGGTGCCGCACCCCGGCACCGCGCGCCGCCCTGATCAGGTTCGTCGCCGCCTGCTCGTCGCCCTTCTGGGCCGACGCGCAGTGCACGATCGTGTCCACACCGGCGACGGCCGCGTCCAGCGCGTCCCCGCCCTCCCGCAGGTCGACCGCGTACGGCTGGGTGCGCCGGCTGAGCACCCGGACCTCGTGCCCGTCCGCGCGCAGGCGCTCGGCGACGAGCCGGCCGAGTGTTCCGGTGCCACCGGTCACCAGGATCGTGGTCATGCCGTTCAGTCCCTTCGAAGGCCCGGACGCTCCGGCCGGAGCGCCCTCGTCAGCTGAGACCGGACACCCCCGCCGAATGTGACAGCCACACCCGGCGAAACCGCGACCGCGTCCGACCGTCCGACCGTCCGACCGTCCTACGGCCGGGCGAGCTGACGCCGTGCGAACTCCAGCTTCTCCGGGTTGACCACGGCCCGCACCCCGGTGACCAGCCCGTCGCGCACCTCGAACGCCGCCAGCCCCACGAGCGTGTCGCCGGCCCAAGTCGCCAGCCCCGTCGCGCCGTTGACCTCGGCCGACGTGAAGTCCAGGCCCACCGAGAACTTCGGGCCCCCGCCCGCCAGGAACCGGGCGATCCTGGGACCGCCCTCGATCGGCCACCGGGCCGCCGTGACCTTGCCACCACCGTCGCTCCACCAGGTGGCATCGGCCGCGAGCAGCTTCTCCAGCCCCGCCAGGTCGCCGTCACGGGCCGCCGTGATGAACGACGCGACCAGCTCCTCCTGCTGCTCGGACACGGGCTCGAAACGGGCCTGCGGCTCGCCCACCCGCCGCACGGCCCGCCGGTACAGCTGACGGCAGTTCGCCTCGCTCAGATCCAGGACCCCGGAGATCTCCCGATGCCCGTACCCGAAGGCCTCCCGCAGCACGTACACGGCCCGTTCGGTCGGCGTGAGCCGCTCCAGCAGCACCAGCATCGCCATCGACACGGCGTCCCGCTGCTCGGCCGACTCCAGCGGGCCGAGCGCGCCGTCCCCGGTGACCACCGGCTCCGGCAGCCAGGTCCCGACGTACCGCTCGCGCCGGACGCGCGCGGACGTCAGCCGGTTCAGGCAGAGGTTCGTGACGACCTTGGCGAGCCAGGCCGCCGGATGCTCGATCCCCGTACGGTCGGCGCCGCTGTAGCGCAGATACGCGTCCTGGACCGCGTCCTCGGCCTCCTCGGCGGAGCCCAGCAGCCGGTAGGCGAGCGAGAACAACCGGGGCCGGTGGACCTCGAACTCGTCGGCGATCGTGGTGGTCATGGGGCTCACCCTGCCAGAACGCCGTCCGCGCGGTGTGGGGAGGCCCGGCGACGGGCAAGGGCCGTCGTCACCGTCGCCGGACCGGTCTGTGGGGGCATGTCAACCCTGGAGGCGACCCTAAAAAGGACTAGACCACACCGTCAATAGGTGCGTACCAATCCCGGTGAGCATGGCGACACGGTCTGTGAGGCAGGCCACACCGATCGCCTCTTTGAACGTCGATCAGGCGTGGCACACTGGCCGTGTACCAGTAGCAGCGCACTCCGGGGTCGGTGAAAGTCCGAACCGGCGGTTACAGTCCGCGACCCGGTCGCCTCCAGCGATCGGTTGACCAGGTGAAATTCCTGGACCGACGGTTAAAGTCCGGATGGGAGGCAGTGCGCGGCGGGCAGGCATACGTGCGTGCCGCCGAAGAAGTCCGTCCTCGGGGCGGACTCCGTCCGGCGTCGCCCCCGGTGTCCCTGCTCGTACATCTGTCGTCATCGACAGCCCCGGAGTCCGTGCCCCAAGAGGCAGGAGGACCCGGGAAGTGTTCACCGGAATCGTCGAAGAGCTGGGCGAGATCACCGCCGTCGAGACCCTCGACGACGCCTGTCGCTTCCGCCTGCGCGGTCCCGTCGTCACCCAAGGCGCCAAGCACGGCGACTCGATCGCGGTCAACGGCGTCTGCCTCACGGTCGTCGACCACCTGGGCGACGAGTTCACCGCCGACGTGATGGCCGAGACGCTGAACCGCTCCAGCCTGGGCGCCCTCGCGGTCGGCACCCGCGTCAACCTCGAACGCCCCATGGCCGTGGGCGAACGCCTCGGCGGGCACATCGTGCAGGGCCATGTCGACGGCACGGGCGAGATCCTGGAGCGCAAGCCGTCCGAGAACTGGGAGATCGTGAAGATCTCCCTCCCCGCGGACCTCACCCGCTACGTGGTCGAGAAGGGCTCCATCACCGTCGACGGCATCAGCCTCACCGTCGTCGACGCAGGCCCCGACTACTTCACCGTGAGCCTCATCCCCACCACCCTCGCCCTGACCACGCTCGGCCACAAGGGACCCGGCGACCCGGTCAACCTCGAGGTGGACGTCATCGCCAAGTACGTCGAGCGGATGATGGGCGACCGAGTGCGGGGGGCGGACCGGTGAACTGGCTCAATTCCGAGGCGTTCACGCTCTTCGGCCAGCACATCAAGTGGTCGGACATGATCGGCAACGTGATCGGCCTGATCGGCCTCGCCTTCGGCTGGCGGCGCTCCATCTGGACCTGGCCCGCCCAGTTCCTCTCCGGCCTCATCCTCTTCGCGGCCTTCGCCACCGCCCACCTCGCGGGCAGCGCAGGCAAGCAGATCGTCGTCATGCTCGTCGCCACCTACGGCTTCTGGCAGTGGAACCGCGGCAGGCAGCAGGCCCAGGACGGCTCCATCGCCGTACGGTTCGCCACCTGGCGCGAACGCGGGGTCCTGGCCGGGGCGGCCGCCGTCGGCACCCTCGCGGTCGGCGGCCTGTTCACCGCCTTCCCGACCCTCTCCTGGGACCCCTGGCCGGACGCGTACATCTTCGTCGGCACCATCGTCGCGATGTACGCCCAGGCCCGCGGCATGGTCGAGTTCTGGTTCGCCTGGCTGCTGGTCGACCTGGTCGGCGTCCCGCTGAACTTCGCCAACGGCTTCGCCTTCTCCGGCTTCGTCTACATCATCTACGGCGCGCTCGTCCTGTGGGGCATGCGCGACTGGTGGCTGCGCTCGCGCGCGGCAGCACAGCCCACCCTGGAAGGAGCGCCGGCATGAGCGCCGCAACCGTCCTGTACACCGACCGCACCGACGACGTCGAGGACTTCGCACTCGACCCCGTGGAGCAGGCCATCGCCGACATCGCGGCCGGCCGCCCCGTCGTGGTCGTCGACGACGAGGACCGGGAGAACGAGGGCGACCTCGTCATCGCCGCGGAGAAGGCGACCCCCGAGATCGTCGCCTTCATGATGAGCGAGTGCCGCGGCCTGATCTGCGCCCCCATGGAGGGCGACGAACTCGACCGGCTGCGCCTGCCGCAGATGGTCGAGGACAACACCGAGTCGATGAAGACCGCGTTCACGGTCTCCGTCGACGCCTCCGCCGCGCACGGCGTGAGCACCGGCATCTCGGCCTCCGACCGCGCCACCACGCTCCAACTGCTCGCCGACGGCGTCACGGGGCCCGAGGACTTCGTTCGCCCCGGCCACATCTTCCCGCTTCGCGCCCGGCCCGGCGGGGTCCTGACCCGCAACGGCCACACCGAGGCCGCCGTCGACCTCGCCCGCCTCGCGGGCCTGCGCCCGGCCGGAGCGATCGTCGAGATCGCCGGCGAGGACGGCACGATGCTGCGGCTGCCCGAGCTGATCCCCTTCGCCCGCAAGCACGGCCTGACGATCATCTCGATCGAGGACCTGATCGCCTACCGCCGCGGCAGCGAGCCGACCGTCCGCCGCGAGGCCAAGACCCGACTGCCCACCGCCCACGGCACGTTCACGGCGTACGGCTACCGCTCCACCGTCGACGGCGTCGAGCACGTCGCCCTCGTGCACGGCGACATCGGCGACGGCCAGGACGTCCTCGTCCGCGTCCACTCCGAATGCCTCACCGGCGACGTCTTCGGCTCCGCCCGCTGCGACTGCGGCCCCCAGCTGGACGCCTCCCTGGCCCGTATCCAGGCCGAGGGCAGGGGAGTGGTGGTCTACCTGCGCGGACACGAGGGCCGCGGCATCGGCCTGATGTCCAAGCTGCGCGCCTACGAACTGCAGGAGCGCGGCCGCGACACCCTCGACGCCAACCTCGAACTCGGCCTGCCCGCCGACGCCCGCGACTACGCCGCCGGCGCCCAGATCCTGGCCGACCTCGGGGTGCGCGGCGTGCGGCTGCTGACCAACAACCCCGACAAGACCGACGCGCTCGTCCGCCACGGCATCGCCGTCAAGGCGCGGGTGCCGATGCCCGTGAGCGCCGGCGAGCACAACCTCCGCTACCTGCGCACCAAGCGGGACCGGATGGGCCACGACCTGCCCTGGCTCGACACGACCACCGTGCCGGCCTGCAGCAACCAGTAAGAGAGCAAGAGGGAGAGACGTGAGCGGCAAGGGTGCACCGGAACTGTCCGTACGCAATGTGGGTGACCTCAGGGTCGCCGTCATCGCGGCACAGTGGCACGAGAAGGTGATGGACGGTCTGGTCGACGGCGCCCTGCGCGCCCTGCACGACCTGGGCATCGACGAGCCGACCCTGCTCAGGGTCCCCGGCAGCTGGGAGCTGCCGGTGGTCGCCAAGGTCCTCGCGGGCCGCGGCTACGACGCGATCGTGGCACTGGGCGTCGTCATTCGCGGGGGCACCCCCCACTTCGAGTACGTGTGCCAGGGCGTGACCCAGGGCCTGACCCAGGTGTCGGTCGAGACCGGCGTCCCGGTCGGCTTCGGCGTGCTGACCTGCGACACCGACGAGCAGGCCCTGGACCGCGCGGGCCTGCCCGGCTCGAACGAGGACAAGGGACACGAGGCGGTGACGGCGGCGGTGGCGACCGCGGCCACCCTCCGCTCGGTATCCGAACCCTGGCGCTGACGGAGGCCGGGTGTGGCATAGGCTGAGCGTCACCATGTCCAAGAAGACGTTCGAGGAGCTCTTCACCGAGCTCCAGCACAAGGCCGCCCAGGGCGATCCCGCCACTTCCCGCACCGCAGAACTGGTCGAGAAGGGCGTCCATGCCATCGGCAAGAAGGTCGTAGAAGAGGCAGCCGAGGTCTGGATGGCCGCCGAGTACGAGGGCAAGGACGCGGCCGCCGAGGAGATCTCGCAGCTGCTGTACCACGTCCAGGTGATGATGGTCGCCCGCGGCATCTCCCTCGACGACGTCTACGCCCACCTGTAAGCCGCGGCACGCCGCACCCGTTCCCGTAAGACACCACGCAAAGGAAGCCGACCTCATGCTGCGCATCGCCGTCCCCAACAAGGGTTCCCTGTCCGGCCCTGCGGCGGAGATGCTGCATGAGGCCGGCTACCAGCAGCGCCGGGAATCCAAGGAGCTGCGGATCGTCGACCCGGTGAACGAGGTCGAGTTCTTCTACCTCCGCCCCCGCGACATCGCCATCTACGTCGCCTCCGGCCAGCTGGACATCGGCCTCACCGGCCGCGACCTGCTCATCGACTCGGGCGCCGAAGCCGAGGAGATCCTCCCGCTCGGCTTCGCCCGCTCCACCTTCCGCTACGCCGCCAAGCCCGACACCATCGGCGGCCTGGCGGACCTGGCGGGCAAGACGGTCGCCACCTCCTACGAGGGCATCGTCGCGGCGCACCTCACCGACAACGGCATCGACGCCTCCGTCGTCCACCTCGACGGCGCCGTGGAGACCGCCATCCAGCTCGGCGTCGCCCAGGTCATCGCGGACGTCGTCGAGACCGGCACCTCGCTGCGCAACGCGGGCCTCGAGGTCGTCGCCGAGCCGATCATGAAGTCCGAGGCCGTCGTGATCCGCCGCACCGGCGCGGACGCCGACGACCCCAAGGTGCAGCAGTTCCTGCGCCGCCTCCAGGGCGTCCTGGTCGCCCGCACGTACGTGATGATGGACTACGACTGCCGAGTGGAGCAGCTCGAGAAGGCCGTCGCCCTCACCCCCGGCCTGGAGTCGCCGACGGTCTCCCCGTTGCACAACGAGGGCTGGGTCGCCGTCCGCGCGATGGTCCCGGCCAAGGAGGCGCAGCGGATCATGGACGACCTCTACGACATCGGGGCCCGGGCCATCCTGACCACGGCCATCCACGCCTGCCGTCTCTGAGGGGCGTACACCGATGTCCGATCTGCCCACCCTGCCCGTCACTTTCCGGCCGGGCAGCACCCGGGCGGTGCTGCTCACCGCCGCCGTCGCGATCCTGGTCGTGATCACGGCTGTCGCGATGCTGCTGAAGCAGCTCAGCCCCGCCGAGCGTCTCAGCTTCGTCGTCACGGCGCTGCTGCTGGACGCGGTGCTGCTCCTGCTGGCCCGGCCGAAGGTCGTCGCCGACGAATCCGGCGTCACCGTGGTGAACCTCACGAACAAGCGCCGGCTGGAGTGGGCCGAGATCCTTCAGGTCACCCTCCGGCCCGGCGACCCCTGGGTGTTCCTCAACCTCAGCGACGGCACCAGCCTGCCTGTCCTCGGTATTCAGCCCGGTATCGCGAGGCAGCGGGCGATCGCCGACGCCCGGGCCCTGCGGGCGCTCGCCGAGGCCCGTTCGGTGGCGGACGAGCGGCATCAGAGCTGACTCGGGAAATCCACTGGGCGGTCGCCACTGCCGCACCGGCCCGTGTCTTGATTAATCTGTTGGCGGAGGCGTGTACGGATGCGCCTCCGCCTCTGCTGCCCCGCCCGGTGCACCGAGGCTCCTGCTAACCGAGGAGTGACCCTCTCCGGCGATGGACGGATCGTCCTGTAGTACCTGCGCCGCCCCCTGCCGACATAGCGCGGACCTCGCTTTCGAGGTACGCGACTTTGCGGAGGCGGCGGCATCATGACCACCCCCCTGCTGCTCCTGGCAGCCGCGTTCCTGCTGATTCTCGCCAACGGATTCTTCGTGGCGGCCGAGTTCGGACTCGTGACGGTCGAGCGGCCCGAGGCCGAGAAGGCCGCCGCCGAGGGCGACCGGCGCGCCCACCGCGTCGTCGAGTCGCTCAAGGAACTGTCCTTCCAGCTCTCCGGCACCCAGCTCGGCATCACCATCACCTCCCTCGTCGTCGGCATGCTCGCCGAACCGGCGCTCGCGGAGCTGCTGCACGGCCCGTTCACCTCGATCGGCATACCCGAGGGAGCCGTCTCCGGTGTCACGGTCGTCGTCGGCATGCTGCTGGCCTCCGCCGTGCAGATGGTGATCGGCGAGCTCCTGCCCAAGAACTGGGCGGTGTCCAGGCCGCTTCAGGTCGCGCGCTTCGTCGCGGGCCCGCAGCATGTCTTCGCCCGGCTGTTCCGCCCGGTCATCGCCGGCCTCAACGCCGTCGCGAACCGGCTCGTGCGTGCCCTGGGCATCGAGCCCACCGAGGAGCTGGCCTCCGCCCGCACCCCCGGCGAACTCGTCTCCCTGGCCCGTCACTCGGCCCGGGCCGGCGCCCTGGAGCAGGACACGGCCGACCTCTTCGTCAGAACCCTGTCGCTGGGTGAGCTGACCGCGCAGCACGTGATGACGCCGCGCGTGAAGGTCAGCGCCCTGCAGTCCTCGGCCACCGCCGAGGACGTGGTCAACCTGACCCGCGCCACCGGCCTGTCCCGCTTCCCCGTCTACCGGGAGAAGATCGACGAGGTGGTCGGCATGGTCCACCTCAAGGACGCCCTGGCCGTGCCGGTGCGGGAGCGCCTGCGCACCCCCGTCGGCCGCATCGCCCGCCCGGCGCTGCTAGTCCCCGAGACGCTGCCCGTACGGCCGCTGCTGGCCCGCCTGCGCAGCGAGCAGCCCATCGCGGTCGTCGTCGACGAGTACGGCGGCACGGCCGGTGTCGTCACGCTGGAGGACATCGTCGAGGAGATCGTCGGCGAGGTCCGCGACGAGCACGACGGACACGACCTGCCCGAACTGGCCTCCGCGCCGCCGGAGGACGGCAGGCCCGCCTGGGACGCCGACGGCAGCTGCCGTGTCGACATCCTGCGGCGCATAGGCCTCGACGTGCCGGAAGGCCCGTACGAGACCGTCGCGGGCCTGATCGCCGATCTGCTGGGCCGAATCCCGGCCGTCGGCGACCGGGCGGAGCTGCCCGGCTGGCGACTGTCGGTGCGCCAGGTCGGCCACTACCGCGCCGAGCGGGTCCGGCTCGTGCGCACGGCGCCGGTGGCCGCCATGGTGGAGGCCGTCCGATGAGCGTGCTCCAGCTTCTCTTCGCCGCGCTGCTCGTGCTCGCCAACGGCTTCTTCGTCGGCGCCGAGTTCGCGCTCGTCTCCGTACGCCGCAGCCAGATCGAACCGCTCGGCACCGCCCGCGCCCGGCAGGTCCTCTACGGGCTCGAGCGGCTGCCGCAGATGATGGCGGCGGCCCAGTTCGGCATCACGATCTGCTCCCTCACCCTCGGCGCGGTCGCCGAACCGACCGTCGCGCATCTGCTGGAGCCGGTCTTCGAGTGGGTCCACCTGCCGCACGGCATGATCCACCCGCTGACCTACGTCATCGCCCTCGCCGCGGTGGTCTTCTTCCACCTCGTCATCGGCGAGATGGTCCCGAAGAACCTGGCGATGGCGGCCCCCGAGAAGGCCGCGCTGTGGCTCAGCCCCGGCCTGGTCTGGTTCGCCCGCTTCTGCAAGCCGATCACCGCCGCGCTGGGCGCGGTCTCCCAGGGCATCCTGCGGCTCTTCCACGTCGAGCCCAAGGACGAGGTCGAGGCCGTCTTCACCAGCGAGCAGCTCAACCGGCTGGTGGAGGACGCCGGCCAGGCGGGCCTGCTCGACCCCGAGGAGGCCGAGCGACTGGAGGACGCCCTGGAGCTGGGCTCGCGCCCGGTGACGGACGTCCTGCTGAAGCGCGAGTCCCTGGTCACGGTCAGCCCGTCCGTCACCCCCGGGCGCATCGTCGAACTCACGGCCCGGACCGGGTACTCCCGGTTCCCGGTCGCCGCGGAGAACGGGGCGTTCATGGGCTATCTGCATGTGAAGGACGTCCTGGACCTGGAGCACTCCGACCGGGCCGTGCCGCAGCAGCTGTGGCGGCCCATGACGACGCTGCGGTCCGAGCTGCCGCTGGACGACGCGCTGACGGTGATGCGGCGGGCCGCGACGCACCTGGCGCAGGTGGCCGACGGTTCGGGGAAGGTGCTCGGGCTGGTCGCGCTGGAGGACGCGCTGGAGCTGCTGGTGGGGGAGGTGCGGGATCCCGCGCATCGTCAGGTGCGCGAGGTACGGCTGACCGAGCCGAGGTCGGGCGAGGAGGTGCTGGCGACGTAGCTGCGGGCATGCGTGCCGCTGGGGGCGGCACGGGTGGGCGCAGCGGCACCCCGCTCCGCCGGGCCGCGGACCCACCCGGCCTCAGCACCCGCGCCAGTCTCTACAGTCCGGGCGGATCCTGCGGCCCCCGCCCGGACAGCACCTCTCCGTACGCCTGCATCAGGTCCGGCAACCGCAACGTCGCCAGATCGTCCCTGCCCAGCACCCCGGGATAGACGGACAACCGCAGATCCCGGTACGCACAGCTCTTCTCGTACAGCGTCCGCAGGAACCGTCCGTTGCCCAGCTCGTCGATCCACCCCTGGTCGACCACGTGCCCGGCGATGGACCGCAGCTCGTCGAGGGACTCCTCGTCCCACAGGTCGCCGTTCTCCGCGGCGAGCACCTTGCCGATCTCGGTGAGTTCGAGGGGACGATAGGAGGGGAAGTCGACGCGGGTGGTGAAGCGGGAGGACAGCCCGGGGTTCGCGGCGAGCAGGCGGTCCATGCCCTCGGGGTAGCCGGCCAGGATCACCACGAGATGGTCGCGGTTGTCCTCCGCCCGCTTCAGCAGCACCTGGAGCGCCTCGTCGCCGTACGCGTCGCCCTTGCCGTAACCCGAGTTGGACAGCGAGTACGCCTCGTCGACGAAGAGGACACCGCCGAGGGCCGAGTCGATCAGTTCGTTGGCCTTCACGGCCGTCTGCCCCAGGTACTCGCCGACCAGGTCGGCCCGCTGGGCCTCCACGAGATGGTCGCCGCCGAGCAGCCCGAGGGCGTAGAAGACGCGGCCGAGGATGCGGGCGACGGTGGTCTTGCCGGTGCCTGAGGGGCCGGAGAAGACGAAGTGCCGCTTGGGCGGCTGGACCGGCAGGCCCTGCCCGGCCCGCAGCCGGGCCATGTTCAACTGCGCCGACAACGCCTTGACCTGGCGTTTCACCGGCTCCAGACCGACCATGCGCTCCAGCTCGGCGAGTGCCTCCTCCAGTAAGGCGGGATCGGTGGGCCCAGCGGGCAGGGACGGGCCCGGGGAGAATCTCTCGCGCACGGCCGGGTCCGTCACCGGCGGCAGGGGAGCGGAGCCCGGCGGCTCGAGGTCGGGCAGCCTCAGGTCGCGGCCCTCGGTGCCGAAGAGCGGGTCGAATCCGTCCGGCCCGTCCACGGCGTCCTGGCCGAGGCCGGGGAGCGTGATCGCCGCGAGGTCGGTGGCGTCGTCGTAGCCGTCGCCCTCGGCGATCGCGGCGAGCCGGGCCGAGGTGTCCATGAAGGCCGGGTCGACGCGATGCACGGCCCGGTACAGGGGCAGCGCCGCGGCACTGCGGCCGGTGCCCTCGTGGGCCCGGGCGAGCCAGTAGCGCAGCTCCTTGCGCTGGGGCTGCTCGCTGCGGCAGCGCATCAGCGCGGCGGACAGCAGCGGTTCGGCCTGGCCGTACATCTCCAGACGGACCCGGGCCATGCCGCCGAAGAGGCCCGCCTCGATGCCGAGCATGGGGTCGTCGAGGAGCGGGTCGGTGTGGCGGACCAGCTGTTCCCAGTCCTTGACCAGATAGGCGCGGCAGGCGTGCAGGAAGCGGACCTGGGCGTCGGTGTCCACCGGCGGCAGCCCGGCGAGGGCGCGGTCCAGCTCGGGGACGTGCCGGCCGTCCAGCCAGTGGGAGGCGTGCGCGAGCAGCAGGTCGCGGGGGCTCTCCAGCACGGGCTGCACCCACCAGCCCAGCCAGTACCAGGAGTTGAGGGTGCGGCGGTAGCGGGAGCGCTGTTCCCCGAAGCGGTCCCGGTGCCGGAACATCCTGAGCAGCGCGGTCGTCGTGTCGACGCGCAGCGCGTGCAGCCCGAGCCAGCCGTCGGCCATCCCGGGGTCCAGCCGTACGGCGGCGCGGAACTCCTCCTCCGCCTGCGGATAGGCGCCCATGGTGTAGGCATCGACGCCTCGCAGCCAGGCGAGGTCGGCCGGGGCCTGCGGGCCCTGCGTGCCGAAGTCCATCACGTCCCCCACGAACCGTGCCCCCGTCGGTATGCCAACGAGCCGTCCCCCCGGCCGGCTGCCCTGCTCGAACCGCTGTGCCACGGACCGGAGTTGCGAGGTGCGCGGAGCAACCGTCCGTAGGTCGCGACGAGGGCATCGTACCTTCGGGGGCGGCGCCCCCGAAGGGTGCCGCACGGGCCGTTCGGCGAGGTGGGAGCGGATGCGGCGCACTCGCGCACGGTGACCGAGTGTGAGCGTTCGGCGCCTCGCGGGGCCCGGAAAAACGGAAGAAGACAGAACGAAGCCCCCGATCACGGGGGAACAACCGGGGGCTTCGCGTCTGTGGGCGGCTCCGAATGGCCGCACATTGAGAACGTAAGTCCTGTACGGCCCACCGGTCAAGCCGAGTTGAAGCACTCCACCAAGTTCCACCGCAAGCGCATTCACAAGTTCAGCACACTGCGGGCGGTCCGTCACCGTGCGTGAGAAACTGGTCCGGTCCAGCGGTCCCGGCAGGTCCCGGAAACACCTCGTACCCCTTCTCTCCCTGCCGTACCAGGAGATCGGCGAAGGGCCGCGAGGGATCGTCGGCGAAATGCCGGCGCTCCGCCGGGATCCATCCGTCCCAGAACTCCTGCTGTTCCTCCCCGTCCCGCGACCGTCCCCGTGCCCAGGCCTCCTCGCGCGGCAGCTCCATCCACAGCAGCAGGGCCAGGTGGGGGCGCAGTGCCCGGCGTCCGGCGCCGACGCCCTCGACGAGGACCACCGGTGCGGGCGGCAGGGGGCGCGGAGGGCCGAAGCGGCGGCCCCGCCAGTCGTAGGGGGCGTAGTGCGCGGTCCGGCCGCCGGCCAGCGGCTCGATCACCTGGTCCAGCAGCCGTCCGGTCCAGCCGAACAGTTCGTCGTGGCTGGCGATGTCGTCGAGGCGCAGCACCGGCGCGCCGCCGAGCGCCCCGGCCAACTGCTCGGCGAACGTGGTCTTTCCGGATCCGGCGTGCCCGTCGACGCCGACCAGGCGGACCGGGCCGCAGGAGGGGGAGAGGCGGCGGATCCGGGAGGCCAGGTCACGGACGGCGGGCCCCGGCGCGGGGCGGAAGGACGGATTCATCTCGCGCAGCACTCTAACGACCTGGGGGTGACCGGCGGCGCACGGCTCCTGCCACTGGTCGACGCCAATATTGGTGGGCGTGGCGCGGGTCGAAGTGCTGGCAGGACCGGGCGGGCTGTGCTCATATGTGGCGCACACGCATGTGCGACCACCGTGCAACGGACCTGCCCCGCCCCTGCCCGACTCCGACATCCGGGGGTCCCCGCCATGAGCAGAGCCGAACAGCCGTCCCGCAGAACCGTCCTGGCCGCCGCGGTCGCCGCCGCCGTCACCGCGAGCGCGGGGCCGGCGGCCGCCGACACCGAGATCCCCATGACGACCGACACCGCAGACCCCGCCCGGGCGGTCCCGGCCCGCACCGTGGACAACCGGGCCTGGTCCTCGTACGACGACTGGCGCGGCGGCACCGCCCGGGGCACCCGCGCCGTCGCGGGCACCCGCCCGGGCCTGGTGATCGCGAAGCCCGCCGGAAGGGCCGACTACCGGGACCCGCACACCGGCACCACCGCCTCCTGGGAGTACGCCACCTGGACGTCCCCCGTCCAACGGCTCGCCGTCCCCGCGACGGAGGCGATCGTCTCCTGGAACGCGCGCACCCCGGCCGGAACCTGGATCCAGGCCGAGCTCAAGGGCACCTACACCGACGGCACCAGCAGCCCCTGGTACGTGATGGGCCGCTGGGCGGCGGGCGACCAGGACATCCGGCGCACCTCGGTCGACGACCAGAGCGACGGCAAGAGCACCGTCTGGACGGACACGCTGGCCGTCGACGACCCGGCGACGGGCCTGCGCCTGGCCTCCTGTCGCCTGCATCTGACCCTGTACCGCAAGCCGGGCGGCAAGGCCACGCCCACCGTCTGGCGGCTCGGCGCGATGTGCTCCGACGTCCCCGACCGGTTCACCGTCCCCGCGTCCGCGCCCGGCCTCGCGAGGGAACTGGCCGTCCCGCGGTACTCGCAGGAGATCCACAAGGGGCAGTACCCCGAGTACGACAACGGCGGCGAGGCCTGGTGCAGCCCGACCTCCTCCCAGATGATCGTCGAGTACTGGGGCGGCCGGCTCACCCCGCAGCAGCTGGCCTGGGTGGATCCGTCGTTCGCCGATCCGCAGGTGTGCCACGCGGCCCGGTTCACCTACGACTACCAGTACGCGGGCTGCGGCAACTGGCCGTTCAACGCCGCCTACGCGGCCACCTTCAAGGATCTCCAGGCCGTGGTCACCCGGCTCGGCTCGCTCACCGACCTGGAGACGCTGATCGCGGCGGGCATCCCGGCCATAACGTCCCAGTCCTTCCTCAAGGAGGAGCTGACCGGCGCCGGGTACGGCACCGCAGGCCACCTGATGACGGTCATCGGCTTCACGGCCGGCGGCGACGTGATCGCGAACGACCCCGCCTCGGCGAGCAACGAGGCCGTGCGGCGCGTCTACCGGCGCCGTGAGTGGGAGAACATCTGGCTGCGGACCAAGCGGTACAACGCCTCCGGCAAGGTCGTCTCCGGCACCGGCGGCGTCTGCTACCTGTACTTCCCGGCGCGCCCGACCGTGGCCCAGCGCAGGGCGCTGACCGCCGTGGGCGTACGCGTGTGACCAAGCTCTCGGCCGCAAAAGCCGCTCCGGGTGGCAAGGTGGGCGGAACTTCGGGGGAAGTCCGCCCGCCCCACCGGATCAGCGAGAAGCCATGACCGCACACTCAGCCACCGTCGCCGGCACCCGTACGGGCGGCCCCAAGGACGACGGGCCGAAGATCGCCGAGCATGTCATGGGCTGGACGCTCGTCGTGGTCGTCGCGATGCTCGTGACACAGCTCGGGCTGCTGTGACCCCGGCCCGGAGCAATGTGACCTGACCCACGGCCCGGCCTTCCGACCTGCCATACTGCGGATGTCCCGCCTCGCCCGCTTGTTGGAACCAGGGTCGAAATTGAATATTAGTCAACAGCCTCCCGCGCGCCCCAGAGCCCGCGGTACCGAGCGCTCGCTGGCCCGCCGCGCCGAACTCATCGCCATCGGGCGGCGGTTGTTCGCCGACACGTCCTACGACGCGCTCTCGATGGACGACATCGCCCGGCAGGCTCATGTCGCCAAGGGGCTCATCTACTACTACTTCCAGTCCAAGCGGGGCTACTACCTGGCCATCATCCAGGACTCGGTCACCGACCTGGTCACCCTGGCGGCGAGCGGACTCGAACTGCCCCCGGTCGACCGCGTCCAACGCACGATCGACAGCTATCTGCGCTACGCCGAGCACCATCAGGCCGCGTACCGCACGATCGTCAGCGGCGGAGTCGGCTTCGACACCGAGGTGCACGCCATCCGGGACGGTGTGCGCGAGGCCATCGTCGCCACCATCGCCGAGGGCGCGTACGGCCGTGTCGACGTCACGCCGCTGGCGCGGATGGGCCTGCTGGCCTGGGTGTGCGGCGTCGAGGGCGCCACCCTCGAATGGATCGACCGTCCCGAGCTGCCCCGCGAGACCATGTGCGAGCTGCTGGTGAAGGGGCTCGGCGGTGCCCTGCGCGCGATCGAGGACCTGGACCCCGCCTACCCGGCCCCGCAGGCGGCCGCCCGCCAGGACGCGTGAGTCGGGGGCGGAGGGCCCGTCACGGTCCCTCCGCCCCCGATCGCCCCGCCTTACCTGATGGCCTTGATCAGCTCACCGTTCGCCGTGTCACCGCTCAGCTCCCAGAAGAACGTGCCGCCCAGACCCTGCTGGTTCTTGTAGGTCATCTTGGTCCCGATGGTCGCCGGGGTGTCGTAACTCCACCAGTTGTTCCCGCACTTGGCGTACGCCGTGCCGGCCACCGTCCCCGTCGCCGGGCACTTGGACTTGAGCACCTTGTAGTCGTCGATGCCCTGCTCGTACGTGCCCGCCGCCGGGCCGGTCGCGGTCCCGCCGGGGGCCGACTGGGTGACACCCGTCCAGCCGCGGCCGTAGAAGCCGATGCCGAGCAGCAGCTTCGAGGCGGGGATGCCGAGGCCCTTGAGCTTCGAGATGGTCGCCGAGGTGTGGAAGTCCGCCTTCGGAATGCCGGAGTACGAGGTCAGCGGAGAGTGCGGGGCCGTCGGGCCGGCCGCGTCCCAGGCGCCGAAGAAGTCGTACGTCATCGGGTTGTACCAGTCGACGTACCGGGCCGCGCCCGCGTAGTCCGTCGCGTCGATCTTGCCGCCCGGGGTGGCGTCGGCGGTGATCGCCGCGGTGACGAGGTTGCCCGAGCCGAACTTGGCGCGCAGGGCCTGCGTCAGGTTCCGGAAGGCCGCCTTGCCGCTGGTGTCGCAGGTGGCGCCGCAGGCGTTCGGGTACTCCCAGTCGATGTCGATGCCGTCGAAGACGTCGGCCCACTTGGAGTTCTCGACCAGGTCGTAGCAGGACTGGGCGAAGGCGGCCGGGTTCCGGGCGGCCTCGCCGAAGCCGCCCGACCAGGTCCAGCCGCCGAAGGACCACAGGACCTTGAGGTTCGGGTGCTTCTGCTTCAGCTTGCGCAGCTGGTTGAAGTTGCCGCGCAGCGGCTGGTCCCAGGTGTCGGCCTTGCCGTCGACGGACTCGGCGGCGGTGTAGGCCCGGTCGGTGGCCGCGTAGGCGTCGCCCATCGCGCACTTTCCGCCGGTGACATTGCCGAACGCGTAGTTGATGTGCGTGAGCCTGGCCGCCGAGCCCGACGTCTCGATGTTCTTGACGTAGTACTTGCGGTCGTAGGTGCCCCATTCGGTGAAGTACCCGATGACCTTGGACCCGGCGGCCCTGGAGCCGGGTGGGGCCTTCGTTGTCGTGGCGGCCTCCTGAGCCGAGGTCGCCGCGGTGGCGGTCGAGGTGCCCGCGCCGGCCAGCAGACCGGCGCCGAGGACGGCGCAACAGGCCGCGGACACGATGGCCCGGAAGCGGGAGCGGTGGGGGGTGTGCATCCGGTGTCTCCTCGTGGGGAGAGGGAACGCGCGCCGATTGGCATGAACGCGATGACTCGGTGAAGCGAAACGGTAGGAGGACTAGACCAGTTCGGTCAATGGTGCGGACCAATTTCGATCCGGCGGACACGCCCGGGTATTACCTGAAGTAAGCGGTCGTTAACTGGTGACTGCATGCCTCCGATCGGGCATACTCACAGCGCACAGCCGCTGGTCAGCAGCTTCCGAGACCCGGGACTGCAAGCATCGGCCAGGCACCAGATCGACCCGGCGGCGCCGCCCCCACCCATGGGCCCGACCGCCAGTGCCCGACAGGGAGGAGAGCGTCGCCATGCCCGACCGCGCCCCGCAGCCGGTGGACCGACAACTGCCCACGGAGGAGGCCCGGGAGCTGATCTCACTCGTCCGTGACATCGCGCGGCAGGAGATCATCCCGAAGGCGGCCGAGGAGGAAGACGCCGGTCGCTTCCCGCGCGAGCTGTTCACCCTGCTCTCCCACTCCGGCCTGCTCGGCCTGCCCTACGCGTCCGAGTACGGCGGCGGCGACCAGCCGTACGAGGTCTATCTCCAGGCCCTCGAAGAGCTCTCCGCGGCCCGGCTCACGGTCGGCCTCGGCGTCAGCGTGCACTCCCTGTCCTCCTACGCTCTCGCCGCCTACGGCACCAAGGAGCAGCAGGTCGAGCACTTGCCCGGGATGCTCGGCGGCGGCATGCTCGGCGCCTACTGCCTCTCCGAGCCGCACTCCGGCTCGGACGCGGCGGCCCTGCGTACCAAGGCGGTGCGGGACGGCGACGACTGGGTGATCACCGGCACCAAGGCCTGGATCACCCACGGCGGGATCGCCGACTTCTACACGGTCATGGCGCGCACCGGCGAGGACGGCCCGCGCGGGATCACCGCCTTCCTGGTCCCCGGTGACGCGCCGGGTGTGAGCGCGGCGGCGCCCGAGCGGAAGATGGGCATGAAGGGCTCGCCCACCGCCCAGGTCCACTTCGACGGCGTACGGGTCTCCGACGACCGGCGCATCGGCGAGGAGGGGCAGGGCTTCGCGATCGCGCTGTCCGCGCTCGACTCGGGGCGGCTCGGCATCGCGGCGTGCGCGATCGGCGTGGCGCAGGCGGCGCTCGACGAGGCGCTGGCGTACGCGGCCGAAAGGCGCCAGTTCGGGAAGGCGATCGCCGACTTCCAGGGGCTGCGCTTCATGCTCGCCGACATGGCGACGCAGATCGAGGCGGGCCGTGCGCTCTACCTCGCGGCGGCGCGGCTGCGGGACGCGGGCCGGCCGTTCGCCCGGCAGGCGGCCATGGCCAAGCTGCACTGCACCGACACCGCGATGCGGGTCACCACCGACGCCGTCCAGATCCTCGGCGGCTACGGCTACACCGCGGACTTCGCGGTCGAGCGCTACATGCGCGAGGCCAAGGTGCTGCAGATCGTCGAGGGCACCAACCAGATCCAGCGGATGGTCATCGCCCGCCATCTCGTGGGTCCAGAGGAACGCTGAACTGGTCGAGGCCCCGCCAGGGCGCGGCGAGCCGCATCCACTCCGGGTCGTGGCGGCCCGGCAGGGTGCGGCCGCCCTCGGCCCAGGTCCGCATCAAGTCGCGGTAGATCGGCGGGTCCTGGTAGCGCGGCGCGGTCGGCCGAACCGATTCTGCGGGCGCCGGGACGAAGAGGAGGCGCTGACGCCCGGTCGCTGAGGAGATGGGGGTCATACCAGGGCAACGCGGCGGAGGCCGGACAGGTCACCGGGCAGTGGAATCGGGCGTGCGTTCACGGGCGTCCGGTCCCGTGTCCCCTCCGGGCCGGATGCGGCGTACCGCCTCGCGTTCCGGACGCACTGAACCGCGCCACGGCAGCCTGCGAGCCGTGGTGCGGTTCAGCTACTGGGATGGAGCGAGCGGGCCGGGAGGGTCCGCGCTCAGGCCGCTTGGCGGCGGATGACGGGGACCCTGATCGGGCGCGAGCCCGGGCCGCCGACGTGCGAGAAGGGCTGGGTCCGCCAGTCGAGCCCCTGAGGGAGCGTCAACAGCAGGGCGGTGTCCTGCTCCTGAGGATCCACGGACTCGTCCGCGGGGCGGGCGTCCGTGGCCCTGCGGCCGGTGCCGGCACAGACCGTGAGTCCGAACGGGTTCCACGGCGAGGCGCACAGCGCGTGCTCCGGCAGAACCTCTTCGTCCGCGAGCAGCGCGATTGGCTGGGCGCAGTCCGGGCAGACGACCCGGAACATCTCGAAGGTGTCGTAGGAGTCGAGCTCGTCGTCGAAGGTGTCGGGTTCGACGCCCTCCGGCTCGGGCTCGACGACGAGCTGCGGCCGCTTGGGCGCGGTGCGACCAGGGCGCTGAAGACTCTGCATTGGGTTCTCCCCCTCGGACTGGGCCGTATCGGCACTGCGGCCTCGACCACAGCAAGCACTTCCCGTCCCCTCTCGGCGGTAATCACGAGAACATCACGGAGGCTGTTCGAGCCCTGTGGCGTTCGTCACATGCCGCACGCAGGTGCCCGCTGCGGTGGATTTGTCCCCCGGGCGGCTGACCGTCGGCTTCCGGCCACATCACGAACCGGGCATGACCTGGGCAGCTCAGGTATCCGAGGAGATCAACCGCACTGTAGGTTCTTGCGCCATGGAGGAGCTGGACCGACAGATCGTGCAGCTGCTCGTCAAGGACGGGCGGATGAGCTACACCGACCTGGGCAAGGCCACGGGCCTGTCCACGTCGGCCGTGCACCAGCGGGTGCGCCGGCTGGAGCAGCGCGGCGTCATCCGAGGCTATGCCGCGGTCGTCGACCCGGAGGCGGTCGGGCTGCCCATGACCGCGTTCATCTCGGTCAAACCGTTCGACCCCAGCGCGCCCGACGACATCGCCGAGCGGCTCGCGGGCGTGCCGGAGATCGAGGCGTGCCACAGTGTCGCCGGCGACGAGAACTACATCCTCAAGGTGCGGGTCGCGACACCGCACGAGCTGGAGGAACTGCTGGCCCGGGTGCGGTCGTTGGCGGGAGTCTCGACGCGGACGACGGTGGTGCTGTCCACGCCGTACGAGGCGCGGCCGCCGCGGATCTGATCGCCGCCGGGCGTGGAGGGCGACCCTTGTTCGGAGTGATCGGGGCCAGGCGCGAGACTGTTGTCCATGAGTGAGTCCAGCGCCCCGTCGAAGACCGTCCTGCTCCGTCGTGGAGAGGTGCACAGCCCCGCCGATCCGTTCGCCACGGCGATGGTCGTGGAACGCGGGCAGGTCGCGTGGGTGGGATCGGAGGGGGCCGCCGACGCCTTCGTGGACGGGGTCGACGAGGTGCTCGACCTGGACGGCGCGCTGGTCACTCCGGCGTTCACCGACGCTCATGTGCACACCACGGCCACCGGTCTCGCGCTCACCGGCCTCGATCTGTCCGCGGCCCCCACTCTCGAGGCCGCCCTGGGTCTCGTACGGGACTTCGCCGCCTCCCGGCCGGACGACCGCGTCCTGCTCGGACACGGCTGGGACGCCGCCCGCTGGCCCGGCGGTCGCCCCCCGACCCGTGCGGAGCTCGACGAGGCCGCCGGACACCGGCCCCTCTATCTCAGCAGGATCGACGTCCACTCGGCGGTCGTCACCACGGCCCTGCTCGACCTGGTGCCCGGCGTCGCCCGCGCGGACGGACCGCTCACCGCCGACGCCCACCACGCCGTACGGGCCGCCGCGTTCGCGGCCGTAACGCCTCGGCAGCGCGTCGACGCGCAGCGCGCCGCGCTCGCCCACGCCGTCTCCCTCGGCATCGGCACGGTCCACGAGTGCGCCGGACCGGAGATCTCCTCCGAGGACGACTTCACCGGCCTGCTCAGCCTCGCCGCCGGGGAAACCGGGCCGCGCGTCGTCGGCTACTGGGCCGAGCGGGACGTCGCCAAGGCGCGGGAGCTGGGCGCGATCGGCGCCGCGGGCGACCTGTTCGTCGACGGCGCCCTCGGCTCGCACACGGCCTGTCTGCACCAGCCGTACGCCGACGCCGGCCACACGGGCAACGCCTACCTGGACGCCGCCGCCGTGGCCGCCCATGTCGTCGCCTGCACCGAGGTGGGTCTCCAGGCCGGTTTCCACGCCATCGGCGACGCGGCGGTGGACGCCGTGGTCGAGGGCGTGCGCACGGCCGCAGGGAAGCTTGGCCTCGCCCGGGTCCGTGCCGCCCGCCATCGCGTCGAGCACGCCGAGATGCTCACCCCGGACGCGATCGCGGCCTTCGCCGAACTCGGCCTCACCGCCTCCGTGCAGCCCGCCTTCGACGCCCTGTGGGGCGGCGAGGACGGCATGTACGCGCAGCGGCTGGGCGCCGAGCGGGCGCGTGCGCTGAACCCGTTCGCCGCCCTGCTGCGCGCCGGTGTCCCGCTCGCCTTCGGCTCCGACAGCCCGGTCACCCCGCTCGACCCGTGGGGCACGGTCCGGGCCGCCGCCTTCCACCGCACGCCGGAGCACCGCGTCTCCGTGCGCGCCGCGTTCACGGCCCACACGCGCGGCGGCTGGCGGGCCGTGGGGCGGGACGACGCGGGCGTCCTCGTGCCGGGAGCCCCCGCCGACTACGCGGTGTGGCACACCGGCGAGCTCGTGGTGCAAGCCCCCGACGACCGGGTCGCCCGCTGGTCGACGGACCCCCGCTCCGGTACCCCGGGGCTGCCCGACCTGACCCCCGGCCGCGACCTGCCCGTCTGTCGGCGCACCGTGGTGGGCGGACGCACGGTCTTCGTACGGCCGGGCGAGTGATCTACGGGGGTGGCGCGCACGCGATCTTGTGCCACGCCCCCGGCGCGCGACCTGCGCATCCTCCGCACTGACCAGGCCTTTGCCGGGAGAAGCGCAGGTCAAACGGCTGTTGACAGGCGGCCGCGGGTGGCCGGTAGGTTCGGCGGAGTCCACCACCGGACGCCCGACCGGGAACGTCCGCGCACTCGCCGCAGCGCCGCCGGGTCAGGGACGGTGTGCCGCACCGGGCACCGCCACTGGGAGCCAGGCTCAGGCCGGCACAGCGCCGAGGGAACGTTCCGGCCGGTCGGGGAGGTGTGACCCGGGAGGGGCCCGGACGCTCAGTAGACAACGGCTTTCGGTCGATCCGCAGCCAGCGGGTCCCAGGTCGGCCCGAAGGGCGCCGGGCCCCCATCCGCCGTACGCTCGCACGCGAAAGCGCATTCTTACCCGCGCCTTGCGGATTCGACACCACTGATCGAACGTCCGGTCGCGTCATCGCAGGCCGGGCCCACTATGGTGGATCCCTGCGTACGGACTTGAAGGGGCATCAGTGAACGACGGCGACGGAACCCTCGCGGCAGGAGCCCAGGGGAGGAAGTTCGGCCCGCTCGGCACGGCCTTGGTGATCATCCCGACCTACAACGAGGCGGAGAACATCAAGAGCATCGTCGGCCGGGTGCGCGAGGCCGTCCCCGAGGCCCACGTGCTCGTGGCCGACGACAACAGCCCGGACGGCACGGGCAAGCTGGCCGACGAGCTGACGGTGGAGGACGACCACGTCCACGTGCTGCACCGCAAGGGCAAGGAGGGCCTGGGCGCCGCCTATCTGGCGGGCTTCCGCTGGGGCCTGGAGCGCGACTACGGCGTGCTGATCGAGATGGACGCCGACGGCTCCCACCAGCCCGAGGAACTGCCCCGTCTGCTCACTGCCCTCAAGAGCGCCGACCTGGTGCTCGGCTCGCGCTGGGTGCCCGGCGGCCGGGTGGTGAACTGGCCGAAGTCCCGCGAGGTGATCTCCCGGGGCGGCAGCCTCTACTCCCGGCTCGCGCTCGACCTGCCGCTGCGTGACATCACCGGCGGCTACCGGGCCTTCCGCCGCGAGACCCTGGAGGGCCTCGGCCTCGAGGAGGTCGCCTCGCAGGGCTACTGCTTCCAGGTCGACCTCGCGCGTCGCTCGGTCAAGGCCGGCTACCACGTCGTCGAGGTGCCGATCACCTTCGTCGAGCGCGAGCTCGGCGACTCCAAGATGAGCCGCGACATCCTGGTCGAGGCGCTGTGGCGGGTCACCGCGTGGGGCGTGGGGGAGCGGGTCGGCAAGATCACGGGGCGCGGAGGCAAGCCGGCCCAGCCCTAGCGGACCTCCTGGGCCTTCACGGGAGCGGCTGATCAGCCCTTATCCCGGACTGAGCCGGGTCCAGGCACACTGGGGACATGACGACTGGCGCTCAGACCCCCAGTACCCCTGCCCGGCCGCGGCGCTCCCGGCTGCGCACGTTCCTGCCGTTGGGGCTCGCCGCATGGCTCGTGCTGGAGATCTGGCTGCTCACGGTGGTCGCGGGAGCGTCCAGCGGGCTGGTGGTCTTCCTCGTCCTGCTCGCGGGCCTCGTGCTCGGCTCGGTCGTGATCAAGAGGGCCGGCCGGCGCGCCTTCCGGAACCTCTCCGAGGCGCTGCAACAGCAGCAGAGCGGCGCGACGCCGGCGGCGGCCCGGCCGAACAGCGAGGGCAACGGCCTGATGATGCTGGGCGGTCTGCTGCTGATCATCCCCGGTCTGGTGTCGGACGCGGTGGGGCTGCTCCTGCTGCTGCCGCCGGTCCAGAAGGCCGTGAGCCGCTCCGCCGAGCGCACCTTCGAGCGCAAGCTCCGCGAGGCCGACCCCGGCACCCTGGGCGGGGCGTTCCAGCAGGCCCGTATGCACCGCCCCGACGGCAAGGTCGTCCAGGGCGAGGTCATCAGGGACGAGCCGGGCGACGCCCCGAGGGAGCCGCGCCCGCCGTTGACGCACTGAGCGTCCGGGCGGCCGTCAGCCACACGCGCGGGGCGGTCATCAGGCGCACGCACGCTCCGGGCGGCCGTCAGGCACTTGCGGGGTACGCGAGCACACGGGTACGACAAAAACCGCGGGCGCCGTACGTGACGTACGG
>NZ_JBSHKH010000034.1:0-66709 GCF_053643595.1 Streptomyces sp. NPDC055506
CCCTTAAACGTCGGGTCCGGCCGTCCCCAACGGACCCGCCTCATACGGAGGTTCCATGGCCGACAACGTCACGTCGCTGTTCCGCAGTACCGCGGCACACAGCCCGTCGATGGCGGCTCTGACACGCGAGGGCGGCGAGGGAGCCGGCCCCGTGGACTTCTGTATCCCCTGCAACCCGTACTTCCCCACCCCGGCCATGTTCGACGACATGTCGGCCAGACTCCGCGACATCATCACGTACTACCCCAGCGGCGCCGACACCATCACGGCCGAACTGTGCAGCCTGCTCCAGCTGCCGCCGCAGTGCGTGGCCATGGGCAACGGCTCCACCGAGCTCATCACCTGGATCGACCACCTGCTGGTCCGCGAGTCCCTCGCCATCCCCGTCCCCACCTTCGGCCGCTGGACCGACCAGCCCATGGAGACCGGCAAGCGGGTCGACATGTTCCCGCTCCAGGAGTCCAGCGGCTTCGCCCTCGATCTCGCGCAGTACGCCGAGTTCATCCGCGCGAGGGGCACGCGCGTCGCCGTCATCTGCAACCCCAACAACCCCGACGGCGGCTTCCTCCACAAGCACGCCATCGTGCAGTTCATGGACGCCATGGCCGACCTCGACCTGGTCGTCATCGACGAGTCGTTCCTGGAGTTCGCGGACGCCGAGGCCGAGCCGTCCGTCGTCCAGGAGGCCATGCTGCGGCCCAACGTCATCGTGCTGCGCAGCCTCGGCAAGAACTTCGGCCTGCACGGCATCCGCTTCGGCTACCTCGTCGCCAACCCGGCGCTCGCGGGCCGCGTCCGGTCGATGCTGCCGAAGTGGAACCTCAACTCCTTCGCCGAGCACGTGGTGTTCATGCTCAAGGAGCACGGCGCCGAGTACGCGCAGAGCCTCCAGCAGGTGCGCCGCGACCGGCTCGACATGGCCAGCCAGCTCTCCGCCCTGCCCGGTCTTACCGTCTACCCGTCGCAGGGCAACTTCCTCTTCGTGCGCCTGCCCGTGGGCGCCGAGGGCACCGTGGTCCGGGACAGGATGCTCACCGAGCACCGGATCCTGGTCCGCGAGTGCGGCAACAAGATCGGTTCGTCCAGTCGCTTCCTGCGTCTCGTCGTGCGCCCCCAGGTGGACGTGCGTCGCCTGGTGTCCGGCCTGGAACAGGTGCTCTACGGGACGTCCAGGAGGGGAGCCGCCGTACCTGAGCTGGGCAACGGGACCAGCTACAGCTCGGGTACGGCGGCCGTGGACCGTCTGGTGAGCGAGACCAACGGGTCGGGCATGCGGGGGCTCGCCGCTCAGGCCACCGGTTTCGGTGGTCCGGGGCCCGCCGCGGCCCCGGCTGCCGCCGGCACCGGCATGCCGCTCCCCGCCACCGCGTCCGCCGCACCGGCGGGCCCGGGCGGAGGGATGCCGATGCCGGCGGCGGCCCAGCTGGGCCAGATGCCGCAGATGGGCCAGATGCCGCAGATGGGTCAGATGGGGCAGCAGCAGATGCCACAGGCGGTGCCGCAGCCCGTGCCCCAGCCGGTTCCGCAGCCCGCTCCGCAGCCCATGGCCGCACCGCTCCAGCAGCCACTGGCCCCCGCCGCCCAAGCCCCGACCCCCGCTCCGGCTCCGGTCCCCACCCCAGCCCCGGCGCCGGTCCCTGCTCCGGCGCCGGCTCCCATACCGGCCGCCGCCGGACCCACCCCGCCTGGCGTTCCCGCCCGGGGCGGCCTGACGGCCGCTCAGGTCAGGGGCACGAACGGCTTGTCCCCCGCCCCGGCCACTGGCTGGCCGGGCACCCAGGCGTGGCCCAACGCGGCGGGCATGGGGGCCGCGGGCTAGAAGCCTCTCGCCGTAGCGAGGTCAGTACGCGACGGGCCATCCGCTGCTCCAGTTCAGGAGGTTAATGCCCAGCTTGGGTGTGCCGTTGTCGTTGCCGTCGTAGTAGTGGTAGACGATCAGGTCGCCGTCGACGTCCTTCATGATCGACTGTCCGCCGGGGCCGATGACGTTGCCGTGCGACTCCAGGACGGGTGTGCCGCCGTTGTTCATCAGGTCGACGCCGTTCCTGTCGCGGTACGGCCCGGTGACGGCGGAGGCGCGCCCGACCTTGACCTTGTAGGTCGAGCTCGTCCCGTTGCAGCAGGTGTCGAACGAGGCGAAGAGGTAGTAGTAGCCGCCCCGTTTGACGATGAAGGGCGCCTCGACGGCCTTGGTCCCGGTGGGGCGGGAGGCGAGCGAGTAGCGGGTGGTGTTGGAGGAGAGCTGCTTCCCGGTGGACGGGTTGATCTGGATCATCTTGAGCCCGGTCCACCAACTGCCGAACGACAGCCACCACTTGCCGTCGTCGTTCACGAACAGGTTCGGGTCGATGGCGTTGAAGTCGCTGGACGAGCCGGATGTGTAGACGGTGCCCTGGTCGGTCCAGCTGCCCGGCTGGCCGGTGCTGGAGGTCGCGAGTCCGATGGCGGACGTGTTCGAGCCGAACTTCGAGACGGAGTAGTACATCAGGTACTTGCCGCCGTGGTACGAGATGTCCGGCGCCCAGGCCTCCGGCACGGAGGAGTAGTTCCGCCACCAGCTGGGCCTGCTGGAGAACGCGTCGCCGCCGTTCCTGAAGGCCGTACGGTCGCCGGACGTCTTGTTGGCGATGCCGCCGCCGGTGGCGTAGAGCAGGTACTGGCCGGACGAGGTGCGGATCATCGACGGGTCGTGGGTGACGATGTCACCGGTGACGCGGCCGGGGTTGGGATACGCGGACGCCGTGCCCGGGACGAGGGCGAGCAGGAAGGCGGCGGGGAGGGCGAGCAGGGCGGTTCTCTTACGCAGGACGGAGCGGCTCATGCGGATCCTCCTTGCGGTGGGGGTGCTTGCGGTGGGGGTGAGCACTGTTCGATATCTCGAATGGCGATCGCAAGTTCGAACGGGACCGTAGAATCGAACCCCTTGCGCGTCAATGGTCCGCGCAGCAAACAGGTGTGACCAGCCTGTGAGATCCGTTGAAGATCCGTTGATACGCCGTTTAGGCCCACGCCGGACGATCGAGGCTGGACAGGGGGAAGGACCAGGGCACTGCACGAAGGGGGGAGGCCCTGTGGAGTTCCGGTTGCTCGGGACCGTGGAGGCCCACCTGGGTGCGCGCCCGGCGGATCTCGGCCATGCCAAGCAACGGTGCGTACTGGCCGTGCTGTTGTGCGACGCGGGCCGGGTGGTGTCGGCGGAGCGGCTGATCGACCGGGTGTGGGGCGAGAACCCGCCGGGCTCGGTTCGCAACATCCTGTCGGGGTACGTCGGCCGGTTGCGTGCCGCACTGCGTTCCGCGGGCGCCCCCGGGGTGCCCCTGACGCGCAGCTCCGGCGGCTATCTGCTCGACGTCGACCCCGAGTCGGTCGACGTCCACCGCTTCCGCCGGCTGGTGGCCGAGGCCCGCCGTACCGCCGACGCCGGCCGGGCCGCCGAACTGCTGCGCGACGCCCTCGGCCTGTGGCAGGGGGAAGCCCTGTCGGGCCTGCTCGGCGCCTGGGCGCAGGAGACCCGCGCCGGACTGGGCGACGAGCACCTCACGGCGGAACTCCGGTACCACGAACTCGGATTACGGCTGGACCGCCACCCCCAGGCGCTGGAACGGCTACGGCAGCTCGCCGCGGCGCACCCCCTGGACGAGCGGGTCGTACGGCACCTGATGACCGCGCTGTGCCGCGGCGACCGCCAGGCCGAGGCGCTGGAGGCCTACGAGGACACCCGGCACCGCCTCGCCGAGGAACTCGGCGTCGACCCCGGACCCGAACTGCGGGCCCTGCACCGCCGGATCCTGCGGGGCCCGGCCGAACCGCCCGAGCCCGCCGGTGCCCGTGTGGCGCCGGAACCCGCCGCTGCCCGCGTCGTACCGGCCGAACTGCCCCACGACGTGGCGGGATTCAGCGGCCGTACGGAGGCCACGGCCCGGCTGGGCGCACCGCCGGCGGAGGACGGGCAGGCCGGGGTGCCGGTCGTGATCTCGGTGATCAGCGGCGCGGCGGGCGTCGGCAAGACCGCGCTGGCCGTGCACGTCGCGCACCAGGTGCGGGACCGCTTCCCCGACGGCCAGCTCTACGTCAACCTGCGCGGCTACGACCACGAGAGCGCCCCCATGGACCCGCAGCAGGCCCTCGGCCAGCTGTTGCGCAGCCTGGGCCTGACGCCGCAGCAGATCCCCTCCGACCCGGACGAACAGGCCCGCCGCTACCGCTCCCTGCTGGACGGGCGGCGGATGCTCATCCTGCTGGACAACGCCGCCTCGGTCCGGCAGGTCCGTCCGCTCCTGCCCGGCAGCCCCACCTGCCGCGTCCTGGTCACCAGCCGCCACCGGCTGACCGGCCTGGTCGCCCAGAACGGCGCCGAGCCGCTGCGCCTCGACGTCCTCGCCCCGCCCGAGGCCCGGGCGCTGCTGGCCGCGGTCCTGGGCGAGCGGCGCGTGGCCGCCGAACCGGAGGCGGCCGGGGAACTGGCCCGCCGGTGCGGGCTGCTGCCCCTGGCCCTGCGGGTGGCCGCAGCGCATCTGCTCGGCGACCGGGACCGCCCCCTCGCCGACCTGGCCGCCGAGCTGGCGGACGGCGACCGGCTGGCCACGCTGGAGCTGGACGACGACCGCTCCTCCGCCGTGAGCGCCGCCTTCGGCCTCTCCTACCGCGCCCTGGCCCCGGACGCCCGACGGCTCTTCCGCCTCCTCGGCCTGATCCCCGGCCCCGACCTCACCCGCCCGGCCGCCGCGGCGCTCCTCGACACCTCCGAGTCCCGGGCCGGGACCCTCCTCACCACCCTGGCGACGGCCCACCTGATCGAGTCCCCCGCACCCGGCCGCTACCTCTTCCACGACCTGCTGCGCGACTACGCCCGCGAGCGCGCCACGGCCGAGGAGCCCCCGCCGGAGCGGGCGGCGGCCGAGGAGCGCCTGTTCGCCTCCTACCTCCGCACCGCCGAGACGGCGGGCGGCGCCCTCCCCTGGCAGTACCCCCAACTCCCCCACGACCCGGCCGGCCCCGACGGATCCCCCGCCACCACCCCGGACGAGATCACCGAAGCCCGGAACCGGCTCGACTCGGAACGAGCCAATCTGCTGGCCGCCGTGGAACACACCGCCGACTCCGGCCCACGGCACATCGCCTGGCACCTGATGACCGCCCTCCTGCGCTACTGCTGGCTCGACCTGCCGCGCGGCGTCTGGCAGTCCGCCGCCCAGGCCGCGCTGCGGGCGGCTGAGGCCGACGAGGACAAGCGCGGCCAGGCCGCCATGCACCGCAGCCTGGGCATCGCCCACTGGGACATGGGCCACCACCCCCAGGCCATCGACCACCACACCCGTGTCCTGCGCCTGCACCGAGAGACCGGCGACCTGCTGGGCCAAGCCCTGGCCCTGGGCGGACTGGGCCTGGTGGACGCGGAGGCGGCCCGCCTCGACGACGCCCTGCGGCACTTCACCGAGGCTCTCAGGCTGTCCCGCGAGGCCGGACGCCTCGACGCCGAGGCACAGGCACTGACCGGCCTGGGCCTGGCCTACCGGGACCGGGGCCGGCTGGAGCTGTCCGCCGGACACCTGGAGCAGGCCCTGCGCACGCTCCACAGGGCCGGGGCCGATGACGAGCCCCACCGCCTGCCCGCGCTCAGCGCGGTGTACTGGGAACAGGGCAGGCTGCGGGAGGCGGCCAGGGCGCTGGGCGCGGCGGACGACGACAGCACCGGGACAGGTACCGGAGCAGGCATCGGGACAGGCACCGGGGCGGTGCCCTCCGAACCGCGGAACGCCAACCCCACGACCCTCGACATCACGGCCAGGATCGCGCTGGACCTCGGCCGCCACGAGCAGGCACTGGCGTACGCCGAACGCTCCCTCCGCCTCGCCGAGAACACCGGCCGGAACCGGCTGCTGGCGATCGCCCTCACCACACTCGCCGACGCCCGCCTGCGCACGGGCCACCCGGAGGAAGCCGCCCGCACCCACGAGCGCGCCCTGTCCATCGCCCGCGAGGTGGGCAACCAGCGCACAGAAGCCGAGACCCTGCTGGGCCTCGCCGAGGCCCACCGGGCACGTCGGCACGACCGCGAGGCACTGGCCCACGCCCGCCGGGCACTGGCCCTCGCCCACCGGGGCGGCTTCGACGTCGTCAAGGCCCGGACCCTGACGGAGCTCGCGGCGATCCACATCGCGCGGAACCGCCCCGTCGCCGGACGCACCCGCGCCCACTCGGCGATCACCCTCCACCGCCGCACGGGCCACCGCCTGGGCGAGGCCAGGTCCCTGGTCGTCCTGGGCCAGGCCCTGCACGCCCTGGGCGACCCCACCGCCGGCGCGGTCCGGCAGCGGGCCCGGGTCCTCTACGACGACACCGGCGCCCGCGCTCCCGGCGACCTCACGTGACGCCGGGAGGTACGGCAGCGGCGGTGGGGGCGGCGGCACCGGCCACCACCCCCACCGCGCTACCACCGGCAGGTCAGCACATCTCGACGCGAGGGCTGTACCTCTCACCGCCCGCGCTGTCCTGCGTGTAGGTGTAGTAGAAGCCCTTGCCCTTGCAGGTGCCGCGGGCGGTCAGGTCGACGTTGGCGGCGGACTGGGTGGCGGATCCGACCTTCACGTCGGAGCCGTTGTTGACCCACTTGTACGTCGTCACCGTGACGGTCTGGGAGTCGTCACCGGCACAGCCCCGGCGGCCTCCCGCGCCGGAGAGATCGTTTCCGGTCTGCACCACGTTGTCGGCGTACAGCTCGCAGGCCTTCACCTTCGTCTGCGGTGCCGAGGACGCCGCGGAGGACGGCGCGGCCGCGGCCATCGGGGTCGCCAGACCCGCCACCGCGACGGCGGCAAGGGTTCCGGTCAGAATCCGACGCTTGATCATGTTCAGCTCCCCGTGTCGTGTCGGGCTTTCACCGGGTACACGAACAGCGCCGCCGCCCCGCATGTCAGGCATCGCTGTGACGCCCGTCACTCACGAGGCCCGAGCAACCGACGGAGCCGCCGCACAGCCCGTGTCCGGTACCGGGCCGCGGTCCCCCGCCCTATCCCCAGGATCCGCGCCGCCTGCTCGGTCGTGTAGCCGTCCAGGTCGACGAGGATCACCACGCTGGCCTGCTGACGCGGCAGTTGATCGAGCAGCCGGACGGCCTCGATCTCGGCGGTACGCTGCTCGACACCGCCGTCCCAGACGCCGAGGGTTCCCCGGTGCGGCTCGCCTCCCTCCTCCCCGGTCGGCACCTGCCTGCGCTCACGCCGCCAGGCGTCCCGGGTCGTACTCGCCAGCGCGGAGAAGGCGTACGCGGCCGGCTCCGGATGCTCCAGGAACCTGCGCGGCCGCGAGGCCAGTTTCAGATACACCTCGTGGACGGCGTCCTCACCCCCCTGCGCGGCCCCACTGAGGGCGGCCGCGCGGGCGTACAGCTTGGGCAACATCCCACAGAACACCTCATCGAACGACGTGCTGCGGGCTTCGGCAGATGTCTGGCTCATTGATCCTGCAATCCCCGTGAGTACGTGCAGAGCGTTTGCAGGGGGACTCTTCTCCGCACTCGTGGAAGGGGGATTGAGGAAATGTTGAGCGCCGACTTCGGCGACTACGGGACGGCGCCCGGCAGATCGACCTCGGCGCGAACGGTCTTGCCGGGCTCCCGCCCCAGCACTTCCCACCGATCGGCGAGCGCGTCGACGAGAAGGAGACCCCGGCCGCTCTCGTCGAGCGGACGCGGAGGGCGCACTTCTCGCGGCCCGGGCGGGTGCGTCCCGGCCAACGAATCACTGACTTCCACCCGCACGCCACCGGTGCCGAGACTGAGTCGCAACTCGAAGTCCCGCCCCGGCACACGCCCGTGCGTCACGGCGTTTGTGGCCAACTCGGCGACGATCAGGACGACGGCCTCGGAGGCATCGGAGCCGTGGGGGATGCCCCAGCCGTGCAGCTGATGAGCGGCCAGACGCCGAGCGAGACGGGCGCCGCGCGGGGTGGCACTGAGACGCTGACTGAACACACGTACGGTAACCGGGGGTTGAGGCGAGGTTCTTGCTGTCATGCGCCCAATGTGGCGGGTGAGAGCCGAAGTTCTCCAGGTCGGCGCCGCGTACGCTGCGACAGCGTACGCGGTGACGGACTGGACAGTACTGGTGACGTCCCGTAACCATGCCTCCGGAGGTGACCGACAGTGGTCGATGAGCCGGAGTCGTCGGACAGTCTGCGGACGTTCGGAGCGGTGGTCCAGGGCTTGCGCGAACACGCGGGGCTGAGCAGGGAGGAGTTCGGAGAACTGGTGCGGTTCTCCAAACACACGGTGGCGTCCGTGGAGTTGGGGAGACGGATGCCGGATCCGGAGTTCGTTACTCGGGCGGAGGAGGTCTTCGGCAGGACGGGGGCGTTACGGAAGGCGGCGGGGTGTCTGGAGAGGCAGCCGGGGTTGGCGGCTTGGTTTCGGCGGTGGGCGCAGTTGGAGCAGGTGGCGATCACCCTCTATACCTACGAGTGCCGGATGATTCCGGGGTTACTACAGACGGAGGCGTACGCCCGAGCACTGTTCGCCAGTCAGTTGCCGCCGCTGGACGACTCACAAATCGACCAGCGCTGGGCCGCTCGGGCCGAGCGGCAGAGGCTGCTGCAGGAACGGCCGAACACCGCGTTCAACTTCATCCTGGAGGAGCACGTGCTCCTACGGTGCACAGGCGGGGTGGAGGTCACGAGGGAACTCATCGATCACGTTCTGGAGATCGCGGTGCTTCGGAACGTCGAGATTCAGATCATGCCGATGAGACAAGGGGCGCACGCCGGGTTGGCGGGACCCATGCAACTGCTGGAAACACCTGAGAACCGATGGTTCGCCTATAACGAAGGCCAGCGAGGCGGCCTCTTCATCTCCGACCCGAAAGAGCTCAGCGTTCTCCAAAGGCGTTATGCCAGGATGCGTTCACAGGCTCTCACCCTCGAAGACTCCGTGAGCCTGTTGCAGCGGATGCGAGGAGACCTATGAGCACCGTCGAACTCACCTGGTTCAAGTCCAGCTACAGCAGCAGCGGCGACGGCGACTGCGTCGAGATAGCCACCTGCCCCGAAGCCATCCACATCCGCGACTCCAAGAACAAGCAGGGCCCCCAGCTCACCCTCTCCCCCACCACTTGGTCGGCTTTCCTCACGCACGCCACCAAGTAACTGTCGGGGCCGCCCGCTTCTTTGGCAGTGTCGTGCTTCCACGGCCTGCCTCAAGGGCGCTTCGCGTCGCCTTCGGCGATGACCCTTCGGGTCCCCCTTGACCCAGTCCGTTCCAGCACGGGAGAGAAGCGAGCGAGCGGCCCGGAAAGACGGGTGGCCAGGGCGGTCGGACCCTACAGCCGACTCCATGGCCACTCGGCGATGCGGGACTACTCGTCCCCGCCACTCTGCTGTGAGCGGGAACCCCGGCTCGCACTACGGGTCAGTTCGCTGCCGAGCAGCGTCGCCTTGGCCACACCCCGTGCCCAGCGTGGGGCGTCGCCCCGTGCCGCCCAGAAGACGCAGACGCAGCCTCCGATGACGAGCAGAACGACGACCGACAGTATGAGCACGAGCATGCTCGACCCCTATTTCTTGTGATGGTTCCGCGCCATCCTCTCAGGCCACGCCACCGCCATAGGAGCACTTGGGCCTGCACCACCTCCACCCCAAGGCACCTGACCTGGCCTTTTCCCTCACAGGCAGCCCAAACGCTCCAACTGCCGCTCGCCCCGCCCCCTCCGCCCAGCCGGAGGCGCGCCACTGACCAAGAAGCGGGCGGCCCACCAGCACCTCACAACCCCCCTGTCCGACAAGGCACTTGACGGCCTATCACTTTGCCGAACTCACAGCTCATCAACAGCCTCCCCTTCTAATCTGCCGTGCTCATGACAGACAAAGACTCGGGCACCAACTCATCGGCACACACCCCCATCGGCCGCCGTACCGTACTGCTCGCCACCGGCGCCACCGCCGCCACCCTCGCAGTCGGTACCGCCACACCCGACAAGACGACCACCGCCCCCGCCCCCGTCGCCGCAGCAGCCGTCTGCACCCTCACCAAGGAGATGACCGAAGGCCCGTACTACCTCGACGGGCAGTACGTCCGCTCGGACATCAGCGAGGACAAGACGGGCATCCCCCTGAACCTGACGCTCACTGTCGTGGACGACGACACCTGCGTCCCGCTCAAGAGCGCCCTGGTCGAGATCTGGCACTCGGACGCGCTCGGCGAGTACTCCGGCTTCGTCGGCAACAACGGCCACGACGAGCCCGACAACGGCACGTTCCTGCGCGGCGGCGTCCTGACCGACTCCAACGGCATCGCGAAGATCACCACGATCTACCCGGGCTGGTACCGAGGCCGCTGCGTGCACATCCACATCAAGGTCCACACGGACGTGACCCTGACCCCCGACGGCTCCTTCACCGGCGGCGAGGAACTCCACACCGGCCAGCTCTTCTTCACCGAGACGATCACGACCAGGGTCGCGGCACTCGCCGCGTACAAGGTCAACACGGTCCCCCGCACCACCCTGGCCCAGGACTCCATCTACGACGAGGGAGGCGCCGCCTCAGGCCTCCTCACCCTCACACCCCTCGGCAGCACGACCTCCGCCGGTTACGCCGGCACGCTGACGTTAGGCGTGGAACAGGGCTGACGCCCGACGCACGGCCCCGGGCCGAAGAGGTCGGCAGTCCCCTGCCGGCCCGGGGCCACTCGTCACCGCCGCCCCCCGAACTCCCAAGCCCTCACCTCGACCTCCGCATACCGCCCTTCCCCCAGTACGCCACGCGCCGCCTCCGCATCCGAGGCCCGCACCAGCACCCCCGTACCCACCCACACCTCACCGTCGTCCGACAGCAGCGGCCCGTAAGCGATCAGCTCGTCCCGGGCCGCTCCAGAAGGCACTTCGAGGTCGATGGCCGGGTCCGGGCCGAGGCCGATGACCAGGTACCTGTTGCCGGCCGTCCGGCCGCCGGGGAAATCCCACATGGTGCGGCCCAGCAGGTTGCGCCAGCGGCGGAGCAGTACGTCCCGGTACACCCCTGCCTGGTAGTTGGGCTCGTCGAAGGCGAACGCCCGCGCGGCGGCGGAATCCGGCAGTTCCACGATGTGCACACTGCCGGTCGGTGTCTCCCCGTCATCCGCGAAGGTCGGGCCACGGGCGATCAACTCGGCCTCGTACCGGTCCATGTACGCCCAGTGCGCCTCCCCCAGTTCCTCACGGAGTTGCAGGGAGCCGACCCGGTCACGGTGGTAACAGAAGAACTCCATGACCCCAGAACCTTCCATCTCGACCGCTGGCTACGCTCGTCTCTCCACCTTGCTTGCCGGGCAGGGTGCCCGGTCCTTTAGGGCCGGGGTGAATGCCCGCTCCCGCGTAGCGGGGCAGGGGGGAAGCCGAATCGCCGTCAGGGCGACTCGGCGTCTCGGAAGAGACGGTGGTGAGGCCGGCCTGGAGCCGTTCGTGGTGCCGGCAGGTTGAGGGCCCGGTGGGCGGGGCGTCCTGGAAGGCAAGGGCGTGCCGGTCACTCGCACGGGTGATGTTGGTCGAAGTCGTGCGCGGGAGGGGAACGGGGTGTCTAGGTTCGTGGCATGTCACGTTTCCGGATGTATCCGTCGCGCGCGCAGGCCGAGCAGATGCTCACGCACTGCGCGCACGCCCGATACGTCTGGAACCTCGCTGTCGAGCAGCACGCGCACTGGCGCCGGTGGCGCACGTCGGCGCCCGGTTTCGCGGAGCAGTGCCGTCAGCTCACCGAGGCCCGGCGGGAGAACGAGTGGCTGGGTTCGGGGAACGCGGACGTGCAGCAGCAGGCCTTGAAGGACTTCGCCAGGGCCAAGAACGCCAGGTTCACGTCCGGGTTCGGTGAGCCGACCTGGCGCAGGAAGCACGTGCACGAGGGCTTCCGGGTCATCGGCACCGACCGTGTACCGGAATACCACGCGGACGGGTCGCCGAAGCTGAACGCGAAGACCGGCAGGCAGGTCATGGGCCGGTCGGTGGTCGTGCACAGGCTCAACCGGCGGTGGGCGCAGGTCAGGGTGCCCGGCTGCGGCTGGGTCCGCTTCCGCCTCAGCGCCCAGGGCAAAGGTGCGAAGCTGCCCGATGCCAAGACGTTCCGGGTCACCTTCCGCAACGGGCAGTGGCACATCGCGTTCGTCGTCATCCCCGATCCGGTCGAAGGGCCGGGCACGGGCGAGGTCATCGGCATCGACCGGGGCGTCACGGTCACCGCTGCCCTCTCCGACGGACAGAAGCTGAACTGTCCCCAGCTCACCACCCGCGAGCGGGCGCAGATCCGCAAGCACCAGCGGCGGGCTGCTCGCGCCCCCAAGCGCAGCAAGGCCAAGGCGGCCGAGTGCGCGAAGGCTGCCAGGCTCAAGGCGCGGGAGGCGAACCGGCGTAAGGACTGGTGCGAGAAGACCAGCACCATGCTCGCCCGCTGCTATGACCTTGTCCGGTTCGAGAAGCTGAACATCAAGACGATGACCCGCTCCGCGAAGGGAACCGTGGGGCGGCCCGGCCAGAACGTGGCGCAGAAGTCCGGCCTGAACCGGTCGATCCTGGCCCAGGGCTGGGGCCTGCTCCGACGACGCACCGAGCACAAAGCCCCCGGCCGGGTCGAAGACGTACCCGCCCCCTACACGTCTCTGCGGTGCAGTGCCTGTGGTTGGATCGACAAGAACTCGCGCAAGAGCCAAGCCGAGTTCGAGTGTTCCTCCTGCGGCTTCACCTGCAACGCGGACACCAACGCCAGTATCAACGTCGCGGCAGGACAGGGCGGGATCCCCCGCCCCCGGCGAGCAGCCGGTGCCGGAGGGACGACACCCCTCAAGGGGTCGAGCGTCCGTGAACCTCAGCCCGAATGGGCTGGAATCCCCCTCTTTTAAGAGGGGGAGGATGTCAACGATTCGTGACCGCAGGAGAACACGCCGTGCGCAGCGCCGCCGTAACGCCCGAGGGCGATCACATCCGCTGGGTCGAGTTGCCGGGGCAGGGGCCGCCGCGCGTCTACGTGCACGGGCTGGGCGCCACATCGCCCGCCTATTTCACGGAGGTCGCGGTCGATCCCCGGCTGGCCGGACGCCGGTCGCTGTTGATCGACCTGCTGGGGCACGGCATCAGCGACCGGCCGACCACCTTCGACTACACGCTGGAATCACACGCCGACGCCCTCGCCGACGCCCTGACCCAGGCCGGTGTCGAGGGCGCGGAGCTGATCGCGCACAGCATGGGCGGCTCCGTGGCCATCGTCCTGGCCGCCCGCCGCCCCCGCCTGGTGTCCCGGCTGGTCCTGATCGACGCCAACCTCGATCCGATCCCGCGTGTGCCCGGGTCGTCCGGCAGCAGCGGTATCGCCTCCTACACCGAGGCGGAGTTCACGCGGGGCGGCGGCTGGGAGGAGGTCCGCGACCGGGTCGGGGCGCACTGGTGGTCCACCATGCGGCTGGCCGGCCGGGAGGCCCTGCACCGCAGCGCGTCGCATCTCATTCGCGGCTCCGTCCCCACCATGCGGGAACTCCTGCTCGATCTGAAGATCCCGCGCGCCTTCCTGCTCCCCGAGGCCGACGGTCCGCTCCCGGGCGCGGACGCCCTCGTCGAGTCGGGGGTGTCCGTCGTCGCGATTCCCGACTGCGGCCACAACATCATGCTGGACAACCCGGAGGCCTTCGTGGAAGCCACCGCTGCGGCGCTCGAAGAGCGGTAGGAGCAGCCATAGAGGAGCAGACGAAGAGCGCGGCCCACCCCCACGGGTGGGCCGCTCCCGTCAGCGCGTCAGTCCGTCAGCCCGTCAGGACTACGGGCACTCCTTCCACGCCAGGTGGTACACCGTGCTGATGTCCCCGTCCGTCGAGTCCATCGTCATGAAGCTGACCTTGTCGGCCGACTGGGTGCCGGCGTTGACCCGGATCTCGGTGTTGATGTTGAAGTTGCGCTGGACTCCGCAGGGTGCGTAGACCAGTTGGGCCCAGTCCGTCTCGTCGGTGGCCTGCCAGTTGTCGTTGAGAGGGCCGCTGAAGGGGTGGTTCTTGTACACGGTGCTGGGCGAGCCCTGGAAGTAGTACGAGGCCCGCTGGGACGCGCTCGCGCCGCGCTGGAGGGAGGCGAAGCCTCGGTAGTCCGCGCTCGCGATGGCGTAGGTGAAGCCGCCGGGGACGTGGACCTTCAGGTTGAGCTGGCAGTTCCTGCGGAACGCGGTCGGGTCGGAGTTCCCGCCCGCCTGGGCGAGGTAGTCGCTGTAGGTCACCGTGAAGGCGGTGTTGTCCTCGGAGACGGCGACCGCCGCCGTGCCCTGCGGACAGCCGGAGCCGTTCACCGTGGCGACCTGGATGATGATCTTGTCCGGGGGCGGGTCGTCGAACCCGGAGGACGGGGATGTCGCGGGGAGTGCGCTGGTGAGGAGCGCGGCTACCGCGCCGCTCAGGAGCAGGCCACCGGCCATGGTTCTCCCATCGGTTCGTGGGGGGTGGATCATGAAGTGGGCATGCGCATGTCAAGATCGCATGTCAAGATCACAGCTGATGACCGCGCACGCACCCCCGGCCTGTGACCATTCCATGAAGGAGCTGTGAAGGCCGGGAGCGGTCGCATCGTACGCAGGGCGGGAGAGGTCGGCCAGGGCGCACTCCGGCCATTCACAGTGGCGGGATTTCGCACCGGGCGCGGGAGGGCGCATAGGGTGCCTTAGCCAGTGTCCAGTGCCTCAGCCCCAGGAGACTCCCCGAGGACGCGATGAGGATCATCCAGGGATTCGCCCACCGGAGCACCCGCGGACGCTGCCCGTCAGGGGTTCTCCCAGGCCGCCGGTTCCGCCGCCAGCCGCTCCACCTGCTCGGGCAGCGCGCCGGCCGCGAGGTCGGCGACCGTCACGCCCTCCAGGATCCTGCGCACATTGGCCCGCAGGGCGATCCACAGCGGCAGCAGCGGCTCGGCGGTGCCGCTGTAGGCGAGACCGGTCGGGCGCTCGCCGCGCACCGAGACGATCGGCCCGTCCACCGCCCGGATCACGTCCGCGACGGTGATCTCCGAGGCCTCCCGGGCCAGCCGGTAGCCGCCGCCCCCGCCCCGCCGGCTGTCGACGACTCCCCCGCGCCGCAGATCGCCGAGGATCCCCTCCAGGAACTTGTGGGGGATGTCCTGCGCGGTGGCGACGGCCTCCGCCTTGACCGGCCCTTCCTCCTGCCGGGCGGCCAGCTCCACGACCGCTCGTACCGCGTAGTCCGCACGTGCCGAGATCCTCATAGGACCATTGTCGCGGTCGGCCTGTGGACAATGACGCACAGCACCACCCGGGCACCACACACTCGGCACGACCCAGCCACCACGTAGGCACCACGCACGGCACGGCAGCACAACAGGAGGCGCTCCCTTGGAGCTCAGCAGGCGTACCTTCCACGCTCTCGCCGGCACGGCGGCGCTCGGCTTCGCGCTGACCGGCAGCGGGTCGCCGACCTCCGCCCATACGGCACGGACCGCGCCCACGGGCCCGCCGCCACCGGTGCCGAGCGCGGACGGCAAGCGGCACCGGATCGGCTTCGACCGGTACTCGCTGGTGGTCGACGGCCGCCGCCTGGTGCTCTGGTCGGGCGAGATGCACCCGTTCCGGCTGCCGAGCCCGTCCCTGTGGCGTGACGTGCTGGAGAAGATGCGCGCCCATGGCTACAACGCCGTCAGCGTGTACGTCGCCTGGAACTACCACTCCGCCGCTCCCGGCCGGTACGACTTCACCGGGGTGCGCGATCTGGACCTGTTCCTGCGGACGGCCGCCGAGACCGGCCTGTACGTGATCCTGCGGCCCGGCCCGTACATCAACGCGGAGGTCGACGCCGGCGGCTTCCCCGGCTGGCTGACCGCCACCGAGGCCAAGGCCCGGACCTCCGACCCGACGTATCTGAAGTATGTCGACGAGTGGCTGACCGCCGTCAACGCCGTCGTGGCGAAGCGCCTGTTCACCCGGGGTACGGGCACGGTCCTGCTCTACCAGATCGAGAACGAGTACGACGCGCACGTCGACGACCCGGCCGGGCGCGCCTACATGGCGTACCTGTACGAGAAGGTCCGCGCCGACGGCATCGACGTACCGCTGTTCCACAACGACAAGGGGAGGAACGGGTACTGGGCCCCGGGGTCGTTCGGCACCGGCGGGGAGAAGGGGCGCTGGCTGTACGGGTTCGACGGATACCCGGAGCCGGAGCAGGTGCCGCCCGACTGGGGGCACTTCGGGTCCGGCGGTGCGAAGGGCGGGGCCACGGCCAGTCCGCGCACGCCCGGGTTCGTGCCCGAGTTCGGCGGGGGCTGGTTCGACCCGTGGGGCGGGTCCTGGTTCGGCGGGAAGGGGTACGCCGAGTCGCGGCGGACCCGGGACGCGGCGTACGAGCGGCGCTTCTACCTCACCAACCTCGCCAACGGCATCACCCTGCACAACGTCTACATGACGTTCGGCGGCACCTCCTGGGGCTGGCTGCCCGCACCGGCCGTCTACACGTCGTACGACTACGGCGCGGCCTTCGACGAGGCCCGCAACGCCACCCCCAAGCTCGCCTCGATGCACCAGATCGGGCAGTCGGTGCGCCACCTGCCCGACCTCGCCAAGCTGAACCGGGCGAAGGCCGTGCGCGCCACCGACAAGCGGATCAAGGTCTACCACCTGACCAACCCCGACACCGGCGCCCACTTCTACGTCCTGCGCAACGACTCCGCCGAGGCGGTCTCGGTGACACTGCCGGACGCCGGGATCGACGTGCCGGTCATGGTCCCGGCGCGGGACGCCAAGCTGATCGCGGCCGATCTGAGACTCGGGAAGCGGACGCTGGTGCACGCCACCGTGCAGCCGATGCTGAGCCTGACCGCCGGACGGCAGGACATCGCGGTGTTCGCGGGCCGGCGGGGCGATCTCGCGCAGGTCGTGCTGGAGTGCGTCGACGAGCCGACACCCATGCGGCTGGACGCGGAGCCCGCGTGGTCCTGGAACCTCAACAAGCTGAACATCACCGCTCCGCTCGGCGCCGGCGGGCTGAGCCGGGTGCGGGTCGAGGGCGACGGCGTGGACACGCCGATGCTGGTGCTGTTCGCCGACGACGCGACCTCCCTGCGGCTGTGGCCGTACGAGACACCGTCCGGTCAACTCCTCGTCTACGGCCCCGCCCTGCTGCGGTCGGCGACCCTGCGCGGCTCGACGGCCCACCTCACCGGCGACACCACCGGCGCGACCGGCCTGGAGGTGTGGGGGCCACCCGGGATCACCCATGTGACGTGGAACGGGCGTGCGGTACCCACGCGGATCAGTGCCTCCGGAAGCCTGCTGGCGCTGAAGCCGCTCCCCGGGGTGACCCGGCCGGCCCTGCCATCGCTCGACAGCTGGCGGCGGCGGACCGAGAACCCGGAGGCCGAGCCCGGTTTCGACGACTCGGGCTGGACGGTGGCCGACAGGACGACCTCCTTCAGCACGACACCCGTCCCCGACGGGCAGCCCGTCCTGTTCGCCGACGACTACGGCTTCCACTACGGCGACGTCTGGTACCGGGGCGAGTGGAACGACGAGAACGGCGTCGAGTCCGTCTCCCTCGCGTACAGCACGGGCACACAGGGTCTGCTCATGGCCTGGCTGGACGGCGAGCCGCTGGGCACGCACCGGATGCCCGTACCGGACAAGAGCCGCGCCCGGCAGGGGACGTGGACCGCCAAGGCCACCTTTGCCCTGCCTGAGGAACTGCGGGAGCGGTTCCGTGAGGCGCGGGACGGGAGGCGCGACCGGCATGTGCTGTCCGTGCTCGTCCGGCCGATGCAGCACGACATGGACGGCAAGGCGCTCGACACGCACAAGGCGGCGCGCGGACTGACCGCCGTCACCTTCGAGGGCGCCTCCGCCGAGGTGAAGTGGCGTATCCAGGGTGCGTCCACGCCCGACCCCGTGCGCGGGCCGATGAACAACGGCGGGCTGTACGGGGAGCGCGAGGGCTGGCATCTGCCGGAGCACGAGGCCGGGGCCGGGGACTGGAAGGACGTCGAGCTCCCCCGGGCCGATCGGCGCCAGGGCGTCACCTGGTACCGGACGAACTTCCGGCTGGACGTCGATCCTGGCATCGACGCCTCGATCGGGCTCGTCCTCGACGACGAACCGGACCGGGCCTACCGCGTTCAGATCTTCCTCAACGGCTGGAACATGGGCCAGTACATCAACGACGTAGGTCCGCAGCACACCTTCGTGCTGCCGAACGGGATCCTCCGCACACGTGGGGCCAACACACTGGCGCTGGCGGTGCTGTCGGACGGCACCACACCTGCCGGGCCGAAGGACGTACGGCTGACCCTGCTGGGCGCGGCTGCGGGAGGAGTGCCGGTCAAGCCCGTGTGACCGGATCGAGCCGTCCGGGCGCATTGCCTTCTCCGGCGGGCTGGGCCACCGTGTTGCCTCGCATCCGCCGAAGAGGGAGGGGAACCTCGTGCGAAGACGGCGTTTCATCAGCGGATTAGCCGGTGCCGGAGTGGGGCTGGCACTCGCCCCGGCCGCGATCGCCCGGGACACCGGCGCGCCCCGTGAGTGGCAGGCCGTTCCGGTGCCGGACGGCACACCGGCCGCGCAGCTGCGGGACGTCGCGGCCGCCGGAGCCGGTCTCGCGTGGGCCGTGGGCGAGGAGGGCCGCAGTGGGAGCACGCTGGGTTCGCCGCTCGCCCTGGCCTGGGACGGCGCGGCATGGGCGCGCACCGGCCTCGGTCATCTGGGCTGGCGCGGGTATCTGCAGTCCGTCGCCGGTACGTGTGCCCGCTCGGCGTGGGCCGTCGGCACCGACACGGCCGGGGCCACGCACGTGCTGCGGTGGGACGGGCAGACCTGGCGGGAGACCGACTTCCCCGGCCGGGGCCAGTCCGGCACGTCCCTCACCGGCGTCGCGGTCGACCCCGGTGGCGGAGCCTGGTTCTCCGGTCGCGCTTCCGACGGCCGACTGCTCCTGCACCGGGACGGCGGCACCTGGACCTGGCTCCCCGCGCCCCCGAGCGCGACCGCCGCCACGCCTTCGGGTGTCCAGCTCACCCCGGCCGGTGACGTCTGGTTGTACGGCGTCGGGATCGTCGCCCGCTGGGACGGCTCCGCCTGGCGCGAGCTGCCCGCCTACCAGGGCATCCGGGCGAGCATCACCGGGCTGCTGCCGGTGGCGGACGACGACCTGTGGCTCGTCGGCTACGACTACGGTGTGGGCGGCCCGATCGGTAAGCCCCCCGGCGTCCTGCTGCTGCACGGCGACGGCAGCACCTGGCGGGGAGTGACCGGGCCGTTCGGCGTCGGCATGCTCAACGGGATCGTCGCCGACGCCCAGGGACAGCCGGACCGTATCGCCGGCTGGGACTTCTGGGACCAGACCCGGGCCCACTACCTGCGCTGGGACGGCACGGCCTGGGTGAGCGAGCGGGGGCCGGTGGCCACGACCCCCGTCGTCATGAACGCCCTTGCCTCCGTGCCGGGTTCGGCGGACGGCTACTGGGCGGTCGGCACGACGTCGACCTCGGCGTCCTCGGCCGCCCTGTTGCGGATCGAACGCTGATCCGCCCGTCCGGCTGTCACGCCAGCCGGATGACGTTCCAGGACAGCGGCTCCAGGACGGTGCTCAGCGTGCCGTCCTGGAGAGCCGTGCCCTCGACCTGGTGCGGCGCGACCCGCTCGGGGTCGTCGAGGGTGTTGCGGGCGTCGGGGTCGGCGTCCGCGAGGGCGCTGTGCTCGACGACCGTCGACAGGCCGAGCCCGCTCAGGGCGACCTCGAGCGGCAGCGCCTCGGTGCGGCCGCGGTTGACGGCGAACACGGTGACCGTGCCGTCGTCGGCGCGGACCGCCGTGGCGTGCAGGAGGTCCGCCTCGCCGTACTTCTTCGTCTCGTACGTGGGAGAGTCCACGCGGACGTCCAGGACCTCGCCGCGGCCGTACTTCGACGCCTGCGCGAACGGGAAGAACGTCGTCTGCCGCCAGGCCGCGCCGCCCGGCTCGGTCATGATCGGGGCGATGACGTTGACGAGCTGGGCGAGGCAGGCGACCGTGACGCGGTCGGCGTGCCGGAGCAGGGCGATGAGGAGCGAGCCGAAGACGACCGCGTCCATGACGCTGTAGTTGTCCTCCAGGAGGCGGGGGGCCTCCGCCCAGTCCCGCGCGCCGGAGTTCTCGATCTCGTGCCACTCCGAGATGTACCAGACGTTCCACTCGTCGAAGGAGAGGTTGATCTTCTTCTTCGACTTCAGCTTCGCGCCGATGTGGTCGGCGGTGGCGACCACGTTCTCGATGAAGGACTCCATGTCGACGGCGGAGGCCAGGAAGGAGTCGACGTCGCCGTTCTCGGGCTGGTAGTAGGCGTGCAGGGAGATGTGGTCGACGAGGTCGTACGTCTCCTCCAGGACCGTCGCCTCCCACGCGGCGAAGGTCGGCATGGACTGGCTGGAGGAGCCACAGGCGACGAGTTCGACGCCCGGGTCGATCTGCCGCATCGCGCGGGCCGTCTCGGCGGCGATCCGGCCGTACTCCTGGGCGGTCTTGTGGCCGGTCTGCCAGGGGCCGTCCATCTCGTTGCCCAGGCACCACAGCTTGATGCCGAAGGGGTCCTTGTCGCCGTGCGCGGCACGCAGGTCGGACAGGGCCGTGCCGGCCGGGTGGTTGGCGTACTCCTGGAGTTCGAGGGCCTCGGCGACGCCCCGGGTGCCGAGGTTGAGAGCCATCATGGGCTCCGCCTGGGGGCCGATCTTCTTCAGGAAGGCGATGTACTCGGAGAGGCCGAAGCGGTTGGTCTCGGTGGAGCGCCAGGCGAGGTCGAGGCGGCGGGGGCGGTCCTCGACGGGGCCGACGGAGTCTTCCCACTTGTAGCCGGAGACGAAGTTTCCGCCGGGGTAGCGGATGGTGGTGACGCCGAGTTCTTTCACGAGGTCCAGGACGTCCTGGCGGAGGCCGGCTTCGTCGGCTGTGGGGTGGTCGGGTTCGAAGAGGCCGGTGTAGACGCAGCGGCCGAGGTGTTCCACGAAGCTTCCGAAGAGGCGGGGGTTTACTTCGCCGATGGTGAAGGCGGGGTCGAGGGTGAAGCGGGCGGTGTTCATGCTTGCCTTTCGAGGTTCGGTTCCGGCTGCGGGTGATTCGTGGCTGGTCGCGCAGTTCCCCGCGCCCCTGGGTTGGGCTCCTACTGACCTGCCAAGCCTGTGTGGGCGACGCCCGCCACAATCTGGCGTTGGAAGAACACGAAGACGATGATCAGGGGCAGGCCCGCCATCAGGCCGCCGGCCATGAGTTGGGCCCATTGGATGCCGTAGGAGTTCATGACGGTCGCGATGCCGTTCGGCATGGTCATCAGGTCGGGGTTGTTCGTCACCATGTAGGGCCAGAGGAAGTTGTTCCAGGAGGCGATGAAGGTGAAGATGCCGACCGCCGCGAGCGACGGACGGGAGAGCGGGAGGACGATGGTGAAGAAGACCCGCCAGCGGCCCGCGCCGTCGATGAACGCGGCCTCCTCCAGTTCGCGCGGGATGCCCTGGAAGAACTTGTAGAGGATGTAGACCATCGCGGCGGGCGCGCACTGGGGCAGGATCATGCCCCAGTAGGTGTCCACCATGCCCATCTGCTGGACGGTGGTGAACAGCGGCACGCCGAGGACCGCCGGGGAGATCATCAGGCCCGCCATGACCAGCCCCATCAGGGCGTTCTTGCCGCGGAACTCGGTGCGGGCGAAGCCGTATCCGGCGAGGGCGCTCACCAGCAGGACGACGGACGTCACGCAGACCGAGACGACCAGGGAGTTCACGAACCAGTTGGTGATGTTGCCGGTCTCGAACAGGGCCCTCCAGGCCTGGCCCGTCCAGTCCTCGGGGAGCCAGTGCGGGGGGACCTCGACCGCCTCGGTCTCCGACTTGAGCGAGGTGAACAGGCCCCAGGCGAAGGGGGCCAGGAAGACGGCGGAGACGGCGGTGCCGAGGAGGGTGAGCACGATCTGGCTGGGCGTCCACGGCTTGCGGGGGTGCGCGGCTGTGCTCATCGGGCGGCCTCCTCACGGCCTCGCAGCAGCCACATCCGGGCGAGGGCGACGGCCGCGATGATCACGAAGAAGATGACGGAGATGGCGGAGGCGTAGCCCACGCGGTAGCTGGTGAAGCCCTCTTCGAGGGTGTACTGGACGAAGGTGCGCGTGGATCCCTCGGGCCCTGGGAGGAAGTCCATCATCACGACGGCCTGGTCGAAGACCTGGAGCGAGGCCAGGATCTGCAGGGCGATGACGAGCCCGGTGATGTTGCGCAGCATGGGCAGGGTGATGTGGACCATGCGGTGCCAGGCGTTGGCGCCGTCCAGTTTGGCGGCCTCGTAGAGGTGGCCGGGGATGCCCTGGAGCGCGGCGAGGTAGAGCAGGAAGCTGAAGCCGACCGTCCACCACAGGGTCTGGATGACGATGGCGAGCATCGCGTAGGACTTGTCGGTCAGCCAGGGCGTCTCGATGCCGAAGACGTGGTTGATCATTCCGGTGCCGGGGTTGAACAGCCACTGCCACAGGTTGGCCGCGACGGTGGACGGCAGCAGGAACGGGGCGAAGAAGCACAGTCGCCACAGCCACTTGCCGCGTTCGATGTGGTGGGCGAGCATCGCGAGGAGGAAGGCGAGGACCGTGATGCAGGGGACGACCAGGAGCGTGAAGTACGCGCTGTGGCCGAGGGAGTCCCACACCAGGGGGTCCTCGATGGCCTCGCGGTAGTTGTCGAGTCCGATGAAGCTCGCGCCTTCGCCGGAGATGTTGGCGTCGGTGAGGCTGAGCCAGACGCCGCGCAGCAGCGGCCAGATCACGAACAGGGCGAAGAGCGCGAGGAACGGGGCGACGAACCAGCCGCCGTGCTGGAAGCCCTGGCCGCGGCGGAGGCGGGCGCTGGCGGCGGCGGTCTTCACGCGTGCGGGTGCGGCGATGCTCTGGGCGCTGGTCGCCGTCATGCGGCCGCACCTCCCTCGGCGGCGGTGCGGCCGTCCATGGGGTTCTTCATGGCGAGCAGTTGGGTGAGCGCGCTGTTCATCCGGCGGGCGGCGGTCCCGGGGTCGGCGGAGCCCACCGTGGCGGAGACGACGATCGGGCCGACGCGCTGGGCGAGGATGCCGGTGGAGCCCGCGAACCAGACCTTCGGTTCGGTGGCCTGGTGGTCCATGGCCGAGGCGTACTCGCTCTGCGGTTTCAGCTCCTTGTACGTGGCCGTGGACAGGGTGGGCGTGTAGGCGGGGATGTGTCCGCCGGCCGCCCACTGCCGGGCGTGCCGGACGACGTAGGCGGCGAGTCGGTGGGCGGCCTCGTTGGTGGGGCCGCCGCGGTCGGACTGGTGCGGCAGGACGAAGGCGTGCGACTCGGCGTGGGTGGCCTGTTTGCCGAAGACGGGCGGCAGCGGGGTCGCGCCGTAGTCGAGCTTCGCTCCGGAGTAGACCGGGACCGACCAGTTGCCCTCCCAGGCGAAGGGCGCGCCGTTGACGAACTGTTCGGCGCCGACGGAGCCCATGCCGGGGTCGGCGTAGCCGTCGGCGGTGTGGCGGCGCAGGAACTCCAGGACCTGGGTGGCCTTGTCGGTGTCGAAGGTGACCTCGGTGTGGGCGGCGTCGAACCAGGTGCCGCCGAGCTGGGTGTAGAAGGCGACGAAGAACCACCACTGGAAGTTCTGGTCGTTGGCCCACAGGCCGATGGTCTGGAGGCCCTTCTTGGTGGCCTTTTTGGCCTCCTTGAGGACGTCGAACCACTCGTCGGGGGAGGTGACCGGCACGATCCGGCCGTCGTCGCCGAGCAGCCCCGCCTTCTTCAGCACGTCCTTGCGGTAGAAGCAGAGCTGGACGTGGATGTCGAGCGGGAGGGCGTAGAGCTTGCCGTCGATGACGGCGCGCTTCCACAGCGCGGGGTTGAAGTCCTCCTCCCGTACGCCGTACTCGGCGAGCAGGCCGACGTCCCAGGGGTCGAGGAAGCGGCCGGGCGAGAAGCCGGTGACCCGGCCGAGGTGCATGACGCCGAGGTCGGGTGCGCGGTTGCCCGCGGCGGCCATGGCGAGCTTGGTGTAGAAGGGGCTGCCCCACTGGAGCGTGGAGTCCTTCACCGCGATGTCCGGGTTGTCCTTACGGAAGGCGTCCAGCATGGCGATCATGTTGGAGCCGTCGCCGCCGCTGAAGAGGTTCCAGTACCGGACGCGGGTGTTCGCACTCGAGGCGAGCGCGTCGGCTCCGGTGCCGGCCGCGGCGAAGCCGAAGCTGCCCGCGACCAGGAGTCCTCCGAGTCCGCCCAGTAGCTGTCTGCGGTTCAGGTCAGGTCGTCCCATTCCCTGCCCTTACTGTCGGTGTGCCCTAACTGTCGACACGTTCGTTCGGTATTTCGAAACTCGCTCGTCACTTCGAACGGGACCGTAAGTTCGAAGCGCTTGCGCGTCAATGGCGCCGCCGGACTGTGGACACGACGTTCCGTACAAGAACGGTCGTTCTCCGTTGAACTACGGGCGTCGGATCGCATGACGTGGACACTTTCGGGCGCGTAGTCTCGGACCCGCTGCCAAGCCGTCGGCCGGCGGTGAGAAGGGGGAGCGATGGACATCGCGGGCGCGCGGACGCTGGCCGCCCGAGTCACCCGTGCGTTCGGGCGTTCGCGCAGGAGCTCGGCCATGCGCGGCCTGGCCGCCGAGCTCGTCACCGCGGTCCGGGCGAGACCCCGGCCCCCCACCGGCGTACGGTCGTTGTGCCGGGCACTGTGCGAGGAGATGAGCGTGCGGCGCGGCGGGCGTCCCGTCGAGCTGCGCTTCGAGCGCTTTCCCGAAGAGATCGAAGTGACCGGGCTGTGGGTGGAGTTCCAGGAATTCGACCTGGTCATTGTCGAGGAACGGGCCGAGGCGGTGCAGCAGTTGGTCATTCTCGGGCATGAGCTGTGGCATCTGCACGCGGGACACGGCCATCACCATGTCGCCGGTACGGCGGCGGTCCGGACCCTGGACCGCGAGCCCGGCTGGAAGTCCCTGGTGCTGACGGTGGCCGCCCGCGACGGCTCGCGTGAGCGGGACGAGGCCGAGGCCGACGCGTTCGGGCACCGGCTGGCGGCGGCGTTCCGCTCCTTCGCGGACGGCCCCCCGCGCGATGCGGACGCCGCTCTCGATCCGGTGCGGCGGTCGATGGGCTACCGGGGACGCGGAGGCAGCGCGCGATGACGAACGCCCGGGATGTCCTCGACGGCTTCTCCGTCTCCTTCTGGCTGCCGATCGGGGCGTTGACCGTCGCCCTGGTCATCAAGCTGCCCAGCCTGGTGAAGATGTGGCGGGACCCGATGCTGCGCGCGGTCGGCGGGCTGCTGCTGTTCGCCTGCGCCGTGTTCGTCTTCGCGTCCCCGGCCGTCATCGGCTGGACCAACCGCGTCACCGGCGTGCCCAACATCGCGGCGCCGCTGGTGTACTCGCTGCTCACCGCGTTGTGCGCGTCCTGGCTGCTGCTGATCGTCGCCTGGCGCAACGGCCTGTCCGACCGCTCGGACTCGACGCGCCGCGCCGCCCGGTGGGTCGTGTTCGCCTACGCGGGTGTGGTCGTCGCCCTGTGGGTGCTCTTCTGGCTCGCGGACGTCCCCGTGGAGCGCCGCCAGGACCTGGACACGTACTACGCCAACACGCCCTTCATGCGCGAGGAGATCCTGCTCTACCTCCTGGCGCACACCGTGGCCTGCTCGATCACGGCCCGGCTGATCTGGAACTGGGTCCGCACCGACGGCCTCGACGCCTGGCTGCGCTGGGGTCTGAGGTTCCTCGGCGTCGGCTACGCGACGAACCTGCTCTTCGACGCCGCCAAACTCACCGCCGTCATCGCCCGGTTGACCGGCAACGACCTGGACTGGCTGAGCACCTACCTGGCCCCCTCGGCCGCCTGTCTGTCGGCCACCATGGTCGCGATCGGCTTCATCATTCCGCACGGCGGCCAGTACCTGCACGAACGCTGGCGCATCCGGCTCGCCCACTGGCAGCTGCGCCCCCTCTACCTGCTGCTGCGCACCGTCAACGGCGGCGGCACCCCCTTCGCCCCGCGCGCCACCGGAGAACTGCGCCTGATCCGCCGCGAGACGTACATCCGCGACGTGCTCCTCCAGCTCTCCCGGCACCTCGACGAGGAGCTGCGGGAACGGTCGTACGACGCGGCCCTGGGCCTCGGCTTCGAGCCCGGCCGGGCGAAGGCGCTGGCCGCCGCCGTCATGATCCTGGACGCCGTCGCCGCCCGGGAACGGGCGCCGCGGAGCGACAGCGCCGCCTCCCCCTCCGGCCCCGACACCACCTATCTGCTGCAGGAGATCCAGGCGGTGTCCCTGGCCCTGCGGCACCGCGACCACATCGAGGCGGTACGCTCGCGCGCGGCCGCCCCCGGGAGAGAGAACGCCCGCGCATGACTGACAGCTCCACCCCCGCCAGAACCGCCGTCGTCCTGGGGGGATCCCACTCCGGCATGCTCGCGGCACGAGCGCTGGCCGATGTCGCCGACCGGGTCGTCGTCGTGGAGCGCGACGCTCTGCCCACCGCTCCCGGCCCCCGCAAGGGACTGCCGCAGGCACGGCACGCCCACATGCTCTGGTCGGGCGGGATGCGGGCCATGGAGGAGCTGCTGCCGGGGATCACCGTGGCGCTGAGGGAGGCCGGGGCGAACCGGCGGCCGGTCACGACGGACGTCGTCGCCCTGGGCACCCGGGGCTGGTTCCGGCGCTGGCCCGAGTCCCACCACGTGATCCTGGCCGGGCGGGACCTGCTGGACGCGACGGTCCGCGCGCGGGTCCTGGCCGACGAGCGGATCGAGGTCGTCGAGCGCGCGGAGGCGGTGGGCCTCACCGGCACGGACACGGCGGTCACCGGCGTACGGATCCGGCCCGACGACGGCCCCGAGCGGATCCTCGGGGCGGACCTGGTCGTAGACGCCTCGGGCCGCGGCTCCCAGGCCGCCCACTGGCTGGCCGACCTCGGGCTGCCCCTGGTGGAGCGGCGCGAGGTCGACGCGGGCCTGGCGTACGCCAGCCGCCTCTATCTCGCCCCCGCCGCGGCCCGCGACGGCTTCCCGGTCGTCAACGTCCAGCCCGACCGGCGGGACGGCGGACCCGGCCGGGCGGGGTTCCTGCTGCCCGTCGAGGAGGGCCGGTGGATCGTCACCCTGTGCGGCACGCGCGGCGGCCGGCCGTCCCGGGAGAACGGTGACTTCGTCCGCTTCGCCCGTGAGGACCTGCGGCACCCGCTCATCGGCGACCTGCTCGAACAGGCCGAGCCGCTGACCGACGTGTCCTTCACCCGCACCACCGTCAACCGCCGGCACTTCTACGAGCGGATGCCGGCGTGGCCCGAGAACTTCGCCGTCCTCGGCGACGCGCTCGCCGCGTTCAACCCGGTCTACGGGCACGGCCTGGCGGTCGCCGCGCAGAGCGCCCTGCTGCTGCGGGACACGGTACGGCGGCACGGCTGGGCCGCGCCCGGGCTGGCCCGGCGGATCCAGAAGGCCGCCTCCCGCCCGGTCGGCGCGGCCTGGGACCTCGCCATCGGCCAGGACGTCTTCTACCCGGGCGCGACGGAGCAGGGCCCCACGCTCCGGGACCGGCTGGTGACCGCGTACGTGGACCGGCTGATGTACACGGCGACGGGCAACGGCCGTATCGCCCGGCGGGTGACGGACGTGACGTCACTGGAGCGAGGGGCAGGGGTGTTGCTCACTCCGTCGGTGCTGCTGGCGGCGGCGGTGGGCCCGCTCAAGTCGTCCCTGAGCGGACCGCCGTTGACGGCAGCGGAGCGGAAAGCAGCGGGGCTGGAGTCCTAGCCGGCCGGAAAGTGGCCGGTTCGGAGCTCTAGCCCTCGAACGCGGGCTGTGCCACGCCCTTTCCTGCCCCCGGCACCACGAACACGGAACCCGCCAGGGCCGGCGGTTCCGTCAGTCCCACCCGGGCCGTCGTGATGTACAGGTCGCTCAGGCCGGCCCCGCCGAACGCGCAGGCCGTCACCAACGGCACCGGCAGCTCGATCACCCGGTCCAGCTCGCCGTCCGGTGTGTAGCGCCGTACCGCCGAGCCCTCCCAGAGCGCCACCCACACACAGCCGTCGGCGTCGACGGTCAGCCCGTCGGGAAAGCCCGCGCCGTCCTCGATCTCGGCGAGGGTCCGGCGGCCGGACACGCGCCCGTCCGCGTAGTCGAAGACGTCGACCCGCCGGGTCGGGGAGTCGATGTAGTAGAGGAGCCGGCCGTCGGGGCTCCACCCCGTGCCGTTGCTGACGGCCACGTCGTCCAGGACGACCTCGACCGTGCCGTCCCCGCCGACGCGGGACAGCGAGCCGCCGCCCGGTGCCTCGTCGTAGCGCATGGTGCCGGCCCAGAGCGTGCCGTCGGGTGCCACGGCGGCGTCGTTGGCGCGGCGGCCGGGCACGGGCTCGTGGTGCAGCCAGCGGAACCCGCCGCCGTCGGCGTCACCGTCCAGGAGGCCGATCCCGTCACGCAGGTTCAGGACCAGTCCGCCCCCGGCACGCGGCTTGACCGCGCCCACGTGCTGCTCGGTGCGGCGGACCGTGCGGCGGCCGGTGACCGGGTCGTAGGTGTGCACCCGGGAGCCGAGGATGTCGATCCAGAGCAGACGACCGGCCGCCGCGTCCCAGGTCGGGCCCTCGCCGAGCTCGGCCTCGGCCCGTACGGCGACCTCGTACGGCTTCGTCGTCATGCCACGCTCCGGTGGCCGAGGTGCTCGGACAGGTCGGCGGCGCCCTTGGCGGCGAGCTGCTCCAGCTCGGCGCGGCGCTCCTCGCTCCAGCGGATCATGGGCACGGAGATCGACAGGGCGGCGACGACCTGGCCGGTGCGGTCGCGGACCGGCGCGGCCACGCAGCTCACGTCCGGGTTGGACTCGCGGCTCTCCACGGCGATGCCCCGCTCACGGATCTCGGTCAGGGCCTCGCGCAGGACGGCCGGGTCGGTGATGCTGTTGGGGGTCATCGCCACCAGCGTCGCGTCGTCGGGGATCCGCGTGGCGAGTTCCTGCTCGGGAAGGGAGGCCAGCAGCATCTTGCCGACGGAGGTGCAGTGGGCGGGCAGCCGGCGGCCGGCCGCCGACACCATCCGCACGGCGTGCGTGGAGTCGACCTTGGCGATGTAGATGACGTCCGTGTCCTCGAGGATCGCCACATGCACCGTCTCGTCGCAGGTCTCGGCGACGGACCGGGCGACCAGCTGCCCCTCGGCGGCCAGGTCGAGCTGCTCGGCGTAACGGGCACCGAGCTGGTACGGGCGCACGCCGAGCCGGTAGCGTCCCGGCTGGCCGGGCACCTGCACGATGTACTTCCGGGCGGCGAGCGTGGTCACCAGCTCGTGCACGGTGGTACGCGGCAGCTGCAGCTTGCGCACGATGTCGGGGGCGGACAGCGTCCCGTCCCCGTCGAGGAAGAGCTCGAGAATGTCGAGAGCCCGGGTCACGGCTGGTACGAGTCGTCCCACGACCGGCCCCTCCCTATGTGTCTCAGGCGCCTGTGTTCGAGATACCAACAGGCGATCGGCATGACGAACACAGGCTAGCCATAGAGGTTTGGCCGGGCAATGGGCAAAGGCAGAGCGGGCGGAAACCGGCGAGCCCGCCCACGGGCACGTCGATGATCACCGGGCAGGCCGCCGGAGGCTCACCGGCGCCCCCGCGCCGCCCCCAGTTCCCCCCGTAGCCGCTGGGCGCGCAGGACCAGTTCCAGTTCGAAGCGGCGGTCGGGGTTGTCGATCTCGTCGCCCCAGAGTTCTCTGATCTGGCGCAGGCGGTAGCGGACCGTCTGGGGGTGGACGCCTAGGCGGGTCGCGACCTCTGGGGCTCCGCCTCTGGTCTCCAGCCAGGCCAGGAGTGTTTCCGCGAGGCGGCGGCCGTGGGTGGGGCCGCAGTGGGTCAAGGGGGCCAGGCAGCGGAGGGCCAGGTCGTCTATCAGTTCCTCCGGCTGGAGGAGGACCAGCGCCTCGGTGTGCTCGGTGCAGTGGAGGACCTCGCCGGAGGGGAGGAGGTTGCGTTCCATCAGGCGGACCGCCGCCTCCGCCCAGCGCAGGGACTTCGCCGCGTCGGTGAGCGGGACCGGCGGACCGATCGCGCCGGACCAGCCGGCCAGGGCCCGGTGCAACAGCTCGGGGCGGCCCGCCGCGCCCGGGTCGGGCACGACCATGCGGGGCTGCTCGTACTCCATGTCGAGCAGCACGCCCTGGCCGACCGCGGGGGCCATGGCCTCCCGGGCGGGGCGCAGCAGGACGCCGACCGCGACCTTCGCCGGTAAGGGCCAGCCGATGCGGGCGGCGCGTTCGGTGAGGGCCTCGGAGGGGTCGCCGCGGTGGTGCTCGGCGAGGAGCAGCTCCATCAGCCGGCGTTGCAGGCGCAGGCGTTCACCGGCCTGGCGGGCCGCCGCCTCGGCGTAGCCGCGTACGGACTGGTCGACGAGGCCGTCCAGGTACTCGTAGCCCGCGTCGACGAGTTCGTACATCGCCGGGGGCGGGATCTCCACGCGCTGGCCGATGTCGGCGAAGCGGCGCCAGGCCAGGCGTACGCCCATGCGGTAGATGGCCTGGAGGGAGTCGAGCGAGCGGCCGTTCAGGCCCTCGCCGCGGCCGAAGTCCTGGAAGACGCCGGGCGGGACGGTGGGCCGGCCCTCCGAGTGCTCCAGGTGCTGCACGAAGACCTCGATGGCGCGGCGGATGCCGACCAGGGCCATGGGCTCGCCGGAGTCGTCGAGGACGAAGGGCAGATGGGGGTACTCGCGCTGTATCTCGCCGAGGATCTCCTCGGCGAGCGCGGGCGCCTCGGCCATGGCGATCGCCGCGAACCGGCGCACCTGGAAGCGCGGTACGTCGTGCCAGGCCGAGCGTGTGGTGACGGTTCCGGTGCGGGCGGCCGTCACCGTCAACTCCCCTGGCCCGCTTGCTCGTACGTGATCAGGGGCGTGTTCGGCTGGTCGGGTGTGGCCTGGAGCAGCGCGACCACGCCCAGCGCGGCGCCCACAGCGAGGGCGGCGGCGAGCGCGACGGTCAGCGCGGCAGCGAGCAGTCTGGACATCGCAGGGTCAGCCTCTCTGTCCGGATTCGTCCGGCGTTCGTCCGGAGGTCGCCCCACCTTGGCGTCCCGTCCCTGCCTGTCGCGCCCAGTCTCGACAAGCATTGACACCCCGTCAAGAGCAGCCTACGGTTCCCGGCCCAACCGCATGCGCGCGCTTCGCCGCCGTGCCGGTCTTCTCGTACGTCGAGCCGTCCCAAGCCACTGGAGTGCCCGGATGCGCCGTACAACCTCTCCGTTTTCCCTGGTCCTGCTGGGTCTCGGCACGTTCCTGCTGGTGCTGGCGCCCCTGCTCGCCTGGTATGTGCAGCCGCGTGCCGCGGTGAATCCGATCGACATCGACACGACCGCCGTCTACACCGGCCGGGGCAGCGTCTTCGACACCGACCGGATCGAGACGGTTCCCGACCGGAAGATCACCGTGACCCAGCGGGTCCGGGGCAATGTCGAGGACAGCGAACGCAGCGGCAAGGCCGTCTGGGACGTGATCACCACGGTCGACACGGACAAGTCGCTGCCGGCCGCCGATCCGCACGACGCGCTGGACTTCACGCCGCACCGCTGGGTGATGGACCGCGAGACCAACCGGCCCGTGCACTGCTGCGGGGAGAAGCCGTACATCGAGGGCGAGGCCTATCTGAAATTCCCCTTCGACGTGCAGAAACGCTCCTACCAGTGGTGGGACAACACCCTCGGCGACACGGTCGTCCTACGCTACCGGGGCACCGAGAAGGTCCAGGGCTACACGGGCTACAAGTTCACCGGCTCGGTCCCCCCGACCAGGACCGGCACGCGCATGGTGCCCGGCAGCATCGTCGACCAGCCGGGCCGGCCGCAGGTGCTCGCCGAGGAGTGGTACTCCAACCACGGGTTCGAGCTGGTCGTCGACCAGGCCACCGGCCGCGTGATCTACGCGCAGACCGGGCCGAAGCGGACCCTGCGGGCGCCGGGCGGGAAGAAGGACGCGGCGGTGCTGCTGGACAGCCGGAAGGTCTCCTTCACGACCGCGACACAGAAGGAAGCGGTGCGGCAGGCGAAGCGGGACAGCGGCCAACTGCGGCTGGTGGGCGTGACGTTGCCGATCGGGGCGGGCGTGACCGGTTTTGTGCTCGTGGTGATGGGTGGTGTTCTCGTGGTGCGTGGGCGGAAGGAGCCGGAGCAGCCTGTTCCGTCCGAAACACCCGATACGCCCCAGCCCACCCTCACGATGTGATGTGACGTCAGCTCTAACAAAGCCCGAAATTGTCACGCCGGTGAGTAGCCCTGGCGATCGTCCGGGCGAAAACTGTCCAACCCCACCCGAGCACATCCCGTCCACACTCCCCTCCCAGGAAGAGCTCAGGCCCCCCACAGGCCGGCCTCTTCAAGACTCCCCTTCAAGACTCCCCTTCCAGACTCCCCTTTCGTACAGACCCCCCACGTTCTTCCCACGCTGAGTTCCGCACCCCGAGACGAGTTGGAGCACCCATGCCCCAGCACGTACCGTCCCCGCTGCGCGCCGCTTCCCAGGGCACGCAGCGACCCCTTCCGGCGCTCCCCCCACATCCGCGCCGGATCGTCTTCCTCGCCCATCGTGATCTGGACAACCCCTCCGCCGGCGGCTCCGAGCTGCTGGTGGACAAGCTCGCCGACGGGCTGACCCGGCTGGGCCACCAGGTGACCCTGCTGTGCGGAGGGCCCGCGGCCTTCCGTGACTACCGGGTCGTGTCGGCGGGCGGCCCGTACGGGCACTATCTGCGCGCCCGTTCCGCCTTCGCCCGCCAGATCGGCGACTGCGATCTGCTGGTCGAGGTGTGCAACGGCATGCCGTATCTGGCGCCGTTGTGGCATCGCGGTCCCACGCTGTGTCTGGTCAACCACGTCCATACGGATCTGTGGAAGATGCGCTTCGGCGGGCCGCTGGCCCCGGCGGCACGCATCGGCCGAAGACTCGAACACTGGGCGCTGACCGGCGCGCAGCAGGGCAGCCTGATGGTCGCCGTGTCCTCCTCGACGGCCCATGCGCTGCGGGCGATCGGGGTCGAGCGGGACCGTATCCGCGTCGTGCACAACGGGGTCGAGGAGCCGGGGCCGAGAGCCGAGCGCTCGCCCGAGCCGTTGTTCGTCGCCGTCGGGCGGCTCGTCGAGTACAAGCGGATCGATCTGCTGCTGCGGTTGTGGGAGCGGGTGCGGCCGGTGACCGGCGGGCGGTTGGTGATCGTCGGGGACGGGCCGGAGCGTGAACGGCTGGAGCGGCTCGCCGGGCCCGGTGTGGAGTTCACCGGGTATGTGTCGGAAGCCGAGAAGCATCGACTGCTGTGTGCGGCCTGGCTGTTGCTGCATCCCTCCGCCGTGGAGGGATGGGGGCTGGTCGTGACGGAGGCCGCGACGCGGGAGACGCCGAGTGTGGCCTTCGATGTGCCCGGGCTCAAGGACTCCGTCGTGGACGGTGAGACCGGAGTCCTCGCGCGGGGTGAGTCGTCGTTCGCCGCGGCGTGGTGTGCGCTGGCCCTTGCCGGGCGGGAGAGGGAGTTGATGGGGAAGGCTGCGCGGGATCGGGCCGCCTCGTATCGGTGGGATCGGACCGTGCGGCAGTTTCGGGTGGTGGCCGCGGAGGCGGTGAGGGGCTGGGGGTCGTGAGGCGGCAAGCGGTGAGTCGTGGTTCATCGCGCAGTTCCCCGCGCCCCTATGGCAGCGACCCTTCGTTTCGAAGATCTGTTGCCCTGTTCCGTGCCTTCCTCCGTGAGCAGGACGATCCCGAATACTGCTACTCGCTGCTCGCCCGTGACGCCGCCGACCAAGTCGAGGCCTACGACGGGCCCGTCCTCGGGCGTACGGTCCTGGACGTCGGCGGCGGCAGTGGCTACTTCACCGAGGAGTTCCGGCGTCGCGGTGCCCATGCCTATTTGTTCGAGCCGGACATGGCCGAGTTGGGTGAGAAGCCGCCCGGCGGCGCGGTGGTCGCCGACGGGTATTTGCTGCCCCTGCGGGACGGCATCGCGGACGTCACTTTCTCCTCCAACGTGCTGGAGCACGTGGCCGATCCGGAGACCTTTCTCAGTGAGCTGGCCCGGGTGACGCGCCCGGGCGGGCTGATCTATGTGTCGTTCACCAACTGGCTGTCGCCGTGGGGCGGGCACGAGTGGGCCCCGTGGCACTACCTCGGTGCCGAGCGGGCCCGGGCCCGCTATCTGCGGCGGACCGGCCGGCCCGCCAAGCACACGCTCGGCGAGAACCTGTTCGCGGTGCACATCGGCTCCACCCTGCGGCAGGTGCGTGCCCGCGACGACGTCACGGTCGTCTCGGCGCGCTCCCGCTACTGGCCCTTCCTCGCGGAGACCGTCGTCAAGGCGCCCGGCATCCGCGAGTTCGCCACCTGGAACCTCCTCCTCATTCTGCGGCGGTGTCCCACATGACAACCACGGTCCAGGCTCCTCCACCGGCGGCCGTTCCCACCACCGCGACCGCGGCGGGTCCCCCCGAGGGCCCGCGGTCGCGGCGCTGGCTGCTGGGTTTCTGGGCCGTGGTGTTCGTGTTGTTCCTGGTGGTGCAACCCGGGCGGCAGACCTTCGACACCAAGCTGGGCGTCACCGTCGATCCGGGGCAGTTCCTCGCCGACCTGGGCCAGTTGTGGCACGACCGGGCCGGGTTCGGCGGGATCCAGGACCAGTACGTCGGCTATCTGTGGCCGATGCTGCCGTTCTACTGGCTGTGCGATCTCGTACAGCTTCCGGTGTGGCTGGCGGAGCGGCTGTGGCTGTCGGTCGTCGTGTCCGTCGCCTTCTGGGGTGCGCTGCGGCTGGCCGAGCGGCTGCGGGTGGGCAGTGGGGCTTCGCGGTTGCTCGGGGCCGTGGCGTATGCGCTGTGGCCGGTGTTCACGACCGTCATCGGGTCGACGTCGGCAGCCGCGCTGCCCGGCGCGTTCCTGCCGTGGGTGCTGCTGCCGCTGACGAACGAGCGGTACGCCGCCCGGGTCGCCGCGCTGCGCTCGGCGCTGCTCGTGCCGTTCATGGGCGGGGTGAACGCCTCGGCGACCCTGGCCTCGCTGCTGCCGGTCGGGCTCTATCTGCTGTCCCGGCCGCCCGGGCCCCGGCAGCGCAAGCTGATCGCCTGGTGGGCCCCGGCGGTGATCGTGGTGACGGCCTGGTGGTGGGTGCCGCTGCTGCTCCTCGGGGTCTACGGCGAGAACTTCCTGCCGTACATCGAGACGGCGCAGACCACGACGGACACCATGTCGGCGACCGAGGCGCTGCGCGGCGCCGGGAACTGGGTCGCCTATCTGCACTTCGGTGAGGCGTGGCTGCCCGCGGGGTGGGCGGTGGCCTCGTCGGTCGTCGTGATCGTGAGCTCGGCGCTGGCGGCCGGGCTGGGGCTCGCCGGACTCGCCCGGCGGGACCTGCCCGAGCGGCGGTGGCTCGTGCTGACGGTGCTCGTGGCGGCGCTGGTGCTGCTCGCCGGGTACGGCGGGGCGTTCGGGGCGCCGTTCCACGGGGTGGTGCAGGGCTGGCTGGACGGGTGGCTGTCGCCGTTCCGGAACATCTACAAGTTCCAGGCGGGGCTGGCGCTGGCCCTCGTACTTGGCCTGATCCACTTGGTGGGTGTCGCCGCCGAGCCGCGCGGGGCCCGCCCGGTGCGCGGCCGGCGCCTGGCCCCGCTGGTCGCGGCGGTGCTGATCCTGCCGGGGCTGCTGCTGCCGTACCTCAACGGCTCGATCCTCAACCCGGGTTCCTTCCAGAAGCTCCCCACCTACTGGCAGGCCACGGCCGACTGGCTGGAGAAGTACTCCCCCGACTCCCGGGCCCTGGTCGTCCCGGCGACCGCGCACGGCATGTACACCTGGGGCTCCCCCATCGACCAGCCGCTCGACGTGCTCGCCGAGTCGCGCTGGGCGCAGCGCGACTACGTTCCCTTCGGCACGCCCGGCAACCGGCGCGCGATGGACGCCGTCGAGCAGGCGCTGCTGACAGGCAGCGAAGTCCCGGGGCTCGCCGACTACTTGAGCCGGGCCGGGCTGTACTACGTCGTCGTACGGAACGATCTCGATCCCGACCAGATCGGAGCGGTGCCGACCGCGACGGTCAAGCGGACGCTGGAGCAGTCCGGGTACGAGCGGGTGACGGGGCTCGGCCCGGTGATGACGGGCGGGCGGATCGCGCAGGACGCCCCGCTCCAGGTCGAGGGCCTGTACGCGCGGCAGCGGGCGGTGGAGATCTACCGGCCGGCCGACGCGGACGTGCTGCGGCCCGGCCAGGCGGGACTGGCCCCGGTCTCCGACACGGCCGTGGTGTCCGGCGGCCCGGAGGCGCTGCTGCCGCTGGCGTCCCGGCTGCGCGGGCGGGCGGCCGTCCTGACCGGCGACAACCATCCCGGGCTCGGCACCCCCGCCGTGCAGGTGGTGGGCGACGGGATGCGGCGCGCCGACACCCGGTTCGGCCTGGTCAACGCCGGTACGTCGTACACGTACACGCGGGACGAGCGCAACGCGCCCGACGCCCAGCAGGACCCGGGCGAGAAGCCGCGCCAGATCCTGCCCGCCGAGGGGACCGACCACCAGACCGTGGCCGAACTGCGCGGCGCCGACTCGGTGACGGCCTCCTCGTACGGCAACTGGCTCTTCCATCTGCCGCAGTACGACCCGGTGAACGCCTTCGACGGCAACCCGGACACCGCGTGGGCGGAGGGCGCGCCGGACACGCCGGACGGGCAGTGGCTGCGCGTCGGCTTCAACGGCCCCTACGACATGCCGTCCTCCTTCAAGGTCACGCCGTTGCCGCAGGAGAGCGTGCGCGCGGCGGCCACGAAGGTACGGGTGGAGACCGAGAAGGGCTCGAAGACCAGCTTCCTCCAGCCGAACGGCAAGACACAGCGGATCAAGGCGCCCGAGGGCACGAGCCGGTGGATGAAGCTGACGATCGTGGACTCGGTGGAGCGCCGGGCCGGTCTGACGGGCGCGGGCTTCTCCGAGATCGACCTGCCGGACATCCAGGTGACCCGGCTGCTGAAGCTGCCGGCCGACGCGGACAACGCCACCGCTCCCGCCACCCTGGTCTCCCTGCACCGCGCCTCCGACCCGACCGGCCTGTCCGCCGTCGGTACGGAGGCCGGCCTGCACCGCCGCTTCACGACACCGGCCGCCGGGACGTACGAGGTGAAGGCGAACGCGGTGCCGGTGCCGGGCGAGGAACTCGACCGGCTGCTCTACGAGGTCGCGCCCGAACAGCAGACCAGGATCGTCGCCACCGCCGACTCCACGGCGAGCCTCGGCGCGGGCCTGACGGCGCGCAACCTCACCGACGGCGACCTGACGACGGCGTGGATCGCGGGCGACCGGCCGACGATCCATCTGAGCTGGGAGGGCAAGCAGGCGGTGGGCGAGCTGGTGCTGGCCCCGGCGGGCGGCCTGTCCACCCGTGCCTCCCAGGTGCACATCAGCTCCCCGGACGGCGCGACGATCGCCGGGGTCGACGAGAACGGCTGGGTCCGCTTCCCGCCGATCACCACGGACCGGCTCGACATCACGGTCACCGAGACCGCCCCGCTGACCCTGCACAACCCGGTCGCCGACGAGGACCTGCGCCTCCCGGTGGGCCTGACGGAGGCGTATCTCCCGGCTCTCGACCAGTACCGCACCCCGCAGCCGGACGGCACCCGGAAGTTCTCCCTGCCGTGCGGCAAGGGCCCGGACGTGGCGCTGGACAGCGAGCTGTACCAGACGAGCGTCAAGGGGACGGTGCGGGATCTGGTGGAGCGGCGGGGTGTCGAGGTGACGCTCTGCCAGGAGGGCCGGGGCGACGCGGAAGTGCGGCTCCCCGCCGGCGAACACCGGCTGGAGGGCGGTGACGCGGGCCCGCTCGCTCTCACGGACGTGACCCTGAGCCGGGGGACGATTCCCGAGGCCGCGTCGGCCGGGCGTGAGCTGGAGATTCGGGACTGGCTGGGCGACCGGCGCGAGGTGACGGTCGGCTCGGGCGCCGCCTCGTACTTCACCACGTACGAGAACTTCAACGACGGCTGGAAGGCCACCCTGGACGGCAAGGAGCTGACCCCGGTGCGGCTGGACGGCTGGCAGCAGGGCTGGCGGATCCCGGCCGGGGCGGGCGGCGCGGTCAAGCTGTCGTACGAACCGGCCACCACGTACGACGCCGGGCTGATCGGCAGCGGGGCCGGTATCGCGGTGCTGCTGGGCCTCGCGCTGTGGCGGCGCCGCGCCCCCAACCCCGACGCGCCTCAGCCGGTCCCGCCGCTGCCCGGGCTGTGGCTCGGCACGGTGGCGCTGACGCTGGTCGGAGCGGTGATCGCGGGCTGGTTCGCGCTGCTGGTCCCGGCATTGGCGCTGCTGGCCTCGCGGCGGCACGCCCTGTTGGTGCCGATCGCGTTCGTGGCGCTGGCGGGGGCGGGGATCGCGGCCGCGTTCGGGGCCGGGGAGCCGGTGGGCGCGGGCGCGGGAGCGTTCGGCCGGGTGGCCCAACTCCTCGCACTGATCGGCCTGTTCGCGGGACTTGTGAGCCTGCGAGAACCGGGGAAGGACAAGCCCGCATGACGGCACCGGTACGCATCCCGTTTCCGGTGGTGGACGAGGTGTCCCGGCACTGCCTCCAGGAGGAGGAGCCGGAAACGGTCCACATCGAGGTCCACCTCCCCGGCCCCCTCGACGAGCCCCGCCTGCGCAAAGCCTTCACGGAGGCCCTGCACCGGCATCCCCGCATCCTGATGCGAGAGGCGAGGGGGGCGTGGTACCGGCGGCGCTACGAGTGGGAGCTGACGGGCGAACCGGACACGGAGGTGGTGACCTTCACGCCCGCGGGCCCGAGGGCGCTGCAGGACGCCAGAACCCGGGCCCTGGCCGAGGCACCGCCTCTGTCGATGTCGCCGCCGATCCGACTCGAAGCAGTGGGCTTAGCTGCGGGCAATCGTGCCGCTGAGGGCGGCACGGGTGGGCGCAGCGGCACTCCGCTCCGCCGGGCTGCGCACCCACCCGCCCCCAGCCCCAACACCAGCACCTACCAAGGCACAGTCCTCCTCCTCACCATCAACCACACCGCCCTCGACGGCCCCGCCTGCCTCCGCATACTCGCCACCGCCGCGGAGCTCTACGGCGGCAGGGACAACAACCCCGCCGCACCCCCGACCCGCCCCGCGGAGCCCGCACAAGAGCCCCCGGATACCCCGTCCACCTGGTCACCCCCCGCGCGGGTAGCGCAAGGCACACCCGACCCCTCCCCCGGCAACGGCATGCTCGTCACCGAGCTGCCCCTCCCGCACCGCCCCAAGGGCTCCCCCTACACCGTCAACGACCAGCTGATGGTGACCACGGCCCTGACCATCGCCCACTGGAACAGGGAACACGGCGCCCGCCCCCGCCCCCTGCGCATCACGATGCCCGTGGACGACCGCCCCCGCGACACCACGATGCCCATCGGCAACGGCACCCGCCTGGTCGAAGTACCGTTCGCGCCAGGTGAGTTGAAGGCCGAGATGCCCACCCTGCTCCGCCGCACCGCGGAGCGGACCCGCGCGCTGAAAGCCCTGCCCCGCCCCCAACTGGGCCACGGGGCCGCGCTCCTCACCACCCCCTGGGCCCCGGTCGCCGCCCGCGCCGCCCTCACCCGCGGGCTGCGCAGGGCGGCCGCACCCTGGACCTCGACGACCCTGCTCAGCAACATCGGCCGTATCCCGTACCCGCTGGACTTCGGCGAGGAGGCGGGCCGCGCGCACGCTGTGTGGTTCTCGGCCCCGGCCCGGATGCCGCGCGGTCTGACCGTCACCACCGCCTCCACGGCCGGCCGTCTCCATCTGGCCCTGCGCTGGTCCCGGGCCCTGCTCAGCCACGGTGACGGCGCCCACCTCCGCGACCTCTTCGAGCACTATCTGCACACCACGGAGGTCGCCCCATGACACAGACAACGGCAACGACCAGCACCGGACGACGCCCGCCCCGCGACCTGCGCGACTTCTACGAGAACCCCGCCGTGCCCGTCGCCTCCGGCACCCCCCGCAGCCTCCGCCAGGCCCGCATGCTGGCCCGGGCCCTCGGCCCGGCCGCCGAAGGCACCCGCACCGTCCTCGACATCGGCTGCGGCGACGGCACCGCCGCCGCCACCGCCGCGCCCCTCCTGCCCGGCCACCGCGTCATCGGCGTCGACTGGTCGCAGGACGCCCTCAGACGCGCCCGCACCCGCATCCCCCACGCGGTTCGCGGTGAACTCACCGGCGGTGGGCTGCCGTTCGCCTCCGAGTCGGCCGACGCGGTGCTGTTCAGCGAGGTGATCGAGCACCTCGTCGACCCGGACGCCGCGCTCGACGAGATCCGCAGGATCCTGCGGCCCGGCGGGCATCTCATGCTGTCCACCCCGAACCTGGCCGCCTGGTACAACCGCGCCCTGCTGCTCGCCGGCGTCCAGCCGGTCTTCTCGGAGGTCAGCCTGCGCGGCATCCACGGCCGCCCGGGCAAAGAGGTCGTGGGACACCTGCGTCTCTACACCGCCCGCGCGCTCACGGAGTTCGTCGCCGCGTCCGGATTCACGGTCGTACGGCTCGAAGGCGCTCCCTTCCACGGCGTACCGCGCCCGCTCAGGCCGCTCGACCGGCTCGCCTGCGCCCGGCCGCGGCTGGCGTCGATCCTGCTGCTGCACGCCAGGAGGACGTAGCCCATGTGGTGGGGAGTGGCCGCGGCCCTGCTGGCGAACGTCCTGTACAGCACCGGATTCGTCCTGGAGAAGCGCGCGCTCGCCGCCCTGCCGGAAGTAACGATCCGGCAGCCCGCCCGGCTGCTGCGCCTGGTGCTCGGCAGCCCGCTGTGGATCGGCGGTTCGCTCTCGCTCGCGGCCGGGTTCGCCGCCCAGCTCGCCGTGTACCGGACGCTGCCGATCGCCGCCGCGCAGGGCATCTTCGTCTCCGGCCTGGTGCTGCTGGTGCTGCTGTCGGCGCGGCTGCTCGGCGAGGAGACGACCGGCCGGGAGCGGTACGCGCTGGGCGCGATCCTGCTCGCGCTGCTGATGGTGGTGCTGTCCCTGCGCGAGGGCTCGGACTCGGTCAGCCAGGAGGCGCCCTACCCGCTGATCCTGCTGGTGTGCGTGCCGTCACTGGCGGCCGGGGTGTGGCTGTACGGCTCCGCCGAGCGGCGCACCCGCAACCGGCACCGGCGCCCGACGACCGGCGTCGAGTACGGCGTGGCCGTGGGCCTGCTGTACGGCGTCAGCTCGCTGGCCATCAAGGGCGTGTCGAGCCATCTGACGACCAGCGGGATCGGCGGCGCGGTCCTGGACCTGCTGGCCTCCCCGTATCCGTATCTGCTGCTGTTCACCGGCGTGTTCGGCCTGGTGATGTCGCAGGCGGCGCTGCAGCGCTGCCGGGCCTCGCTGATCGTGCCGGTGTGCACGACCGTGACCTGCCTGTTCACGGCGGTGCTCGGCACGCTGTCGTTCGGCGAGGCGCTGCCGGACGAGCCACTGCGGCTCGCGCTGCGGGTGGCGGGCACCACCCTGGCCGTCGCCGTACTGCTGACCATGCCCAAACACGACTCCGCTCCCCAGGAGCCCGCCCCAGCCAAGGAGTTGGCATCCCCATGAAACCCGACGACCCGCTGCTGAAGATCCTGGCGTGCCCGCTCGACAAGGGCCCGCTGCATCTGCTGGCCGAGGATGCCGAGCAGGAGGAGGCCCTGTACAACCCGCGGCTGCGCCGCCGCTATCCGATCCTCGACGGCATTCCGCAGCTGCTGCCGTCCTCGGGCGAGCAGGTGCCGGACGACGAGCACGAGGAACTCCTCAAGAGGATGGCACCGTGACCAGCCTGGCGGCCCGCCTCGCTCCCCTCCTGCCCACCCGGCTGGTGGCCGCGACGGCCCGGGCCCTGTATCCCCGCTTCGAACCGGAGCTGGCCCGGCTCGCCGAGCTGTGCCCGCCGGACTGCGGTACGGCGGTGGACGTCGGCGGCTGGTACGGCCCCTGGACGCACCGGCTGTCCGGCCGCGCCGAGCAGGTCGTGACGATCGAGCCGGTGCCCCATCTGGCCCGGCTGCTGGCCGCCGCCGTCCCGCCGAACGTACGGGTGGTGCGTGCGGCGGCCTCGGACCGCCCGGGTCTCGCCCGCCTGTGGCTGCCGTCGGACGACTCGGGCGACCGGGGCGTGTCCTCGCTGGTCCGCCGTGACATCCACGGCCGGGCGCTGGACGTCCCCTGCGTCACGCTGGACGAACTGGGGCTGCGCGACGTCGGCTTCATCAAGATCGACGTGGACGGCAACGAGCCGGCGGTCCTGCGCGGGGCGACGGGTCTGCTGGCCCGTGACCGGCCGGCCCTGTTCGTGGAGCTGGAGTCCCGCATCCAGCCGATCGCCCCGGTGGTGACCTATCTGGCCCTGCTGGGCTACGACGGCTGGGTGCTGCCGGGCGACACCTGGGTGCCGCTGGCGGACTTCCCGCTGGAGGACCACCAGGCCGACGCCTCCTACGTCGTCTCCCACGGCCTGCTCCGCCGCGTCCTGCCCACCCCCCTGCTCAGGGGCCCGCGCTACGTCAACTCCGTGCTCTTCCTGCCCGACGGCCGCCGCCCCGGAACGGCCCCCGTGGGCGACGATGGTTCCCATGCCCTCCGGAAAGCGCCCCGCTAGCCCCTTCACCCCGCTCGATTTCCAGCTGGTGCTGCTGCGCCGCATGGCCGACCACAACCCCGGCCTGGTGGAGGACGCCCGGCACGAGCTGGGGGTCTCCCTCGCGGACATGCGCGAGGCGAACAAACGCTGGCAGGCGATGATCCGCTCCCCGCGCTCCCGCCCGCCCCTGTCCCGCTACCGCTCGGTCCTCGGTGAAGCGGAGTCTTGGACGCCCCGCCGCATCGGCGACCTGGACTGCGAGGCGTGGCTGTGGCCCGTGCCGCTCTGGCCCGCCCTGCGCTTCGAGGTCCTGGCCGCCCCGAACGGCGCCGTGTGGAACGAGTGGCTGGTCCGCGCGCCGGGCGCCGAGGGCCCCGAGCTGCGCACCCTCGACGATCTCGCCCCCTGGTCGTGCACGGTCGACGAGGCGGCCCGCGTCTTCGCCCCGGCCCGTCCCCTGGAGGGCACGGCACCGACCCGGTGGGGGCTGGCGTTCACGGCGCCGGACGCGGCGGGGGTGCGGCGGGACGTCGTCGCCGAGTTCACCTGGGGGCTGCTGCAGCGGGTGGCCGTCACCGGCCGTCAGGACTGAGAGGGCTCCGGCCTCGGGGCCGCGCTCTTCGCGGGAACGCACCGCCAGGCGAGGCCCGCGGCGGCCAGATAGGCGAGGGCGCCGATGAGCATGCTGGTGCGGATCCCGGTGCCGTAGTCGGTGGCCGAGGCGAGCAGGCTGCCGCCGAGGGCCACGCCGGTGGCGCTGCCGATCTGGCGGGTGGTGTTGAACAGGGCGGAGGCGGCCCCCGAGTACGCCTCGGGGGCGGCGCCCATCACGGTGGTGGTCGAGCCGGTGAGGGCGAAGGACGTACCGAATCCGGCGGCCATCATCGGGGCCACCAGCAGCGCGTAGGCGGGGTCGGCGCCGGCCGCGGCCCAGCCGGCCAGCCCGAGTGCGGCCAGGAGCATGCCGGAGACCACCAGCGGACGGTCGCCGGTGCGGCGGGTCAGCCGGCCCGACAGGACGGAGGCGAACATGGTCATCGCCACCGCCGGGAACAGCGCGAGCCCGGTGCCGAGGGCGCTGAAGCCGCGCTGGTGCTGGAACTCCAGGCTGGCGGTGAACACCATGCCGTAGAAACCGAAGTTGAACAGCAGGCCGATGACGGCGCCGCCGCTCATGGCACGCGACCGCAGCAGGCCGAGGGGCAGCACCGGGGAGCGGGCCAGCCGCTCGCGCAGCGCGAAGGCCGCGGCGGCCAGTACGGCCAGGCCCGCACCGGCGAGCACGGCCGGGTCGGTCCAGCCCCGCCGTCCGGCCTCGTTGAGCGACGCCGTCAGCAGGGCCACCGCCGCCACGACCGCGCACTGCGCCGGCCAGTCCAGGGGCCGGTCGGCACGCCGGGGCGAGCGGCCGACGTGCCGGAGGGTCAGCGCCAGACAGGCCGCGCCGACGGGCAGGTTGATGAGGAACACCCAGCGCCAGCCCGCCGTGGAGACGAGCAGCCCGCCCAGCAGCGGCCCGGCGGAGGCCGCGATGCCCGCCATCGAACCCCACAGCCCGAAGGCCCGCGAGCGTACGGCCTTCTCCGGGTAGGCCTGCTGGAGCAGCGCCAGGGAACCGGGCACGATGAGCGCCGCCCCGAGCCCCTCGGCCAGCCGGGCCGCCACCAGGAAGGGCGCGTCGGGCGCCAGCGCGCACGCGGCCGAGGACAGGGTGAACACCGCGACGCCCGTGCAGAACACCCGCCGGTTGCCCAGCCGGTCCCCCAGCGCACCGCCCGTCAGCAGGAACCCGGCGAAGACCAGGGTGTACCCGTCGGTGATCCACTGGATGCCGGTCAGCGAGGCCGACAGCTCCCGCCCGATCACCGGCACGGCGACGTTGATGACGGTCACGTCCAGGATCACCATGAAGTACCCGGCACACACCGCCAGCAGCGGTGCCCAGGACCGTCGCTCGGAGGGCATGGCCCTACCAGTACACCAAAAGCCTCACTGTGGGATGTATGCCCCACGCGTCGCAGCGATCAGCCGGCGGCTGCGAGCACCGCCTCCACCACCCTCGGCAGCGAATCCGGGTGCAGCCACAGGAACAGATTCGGCTCGATCAGCTCCAGTTCCATCACGCACGGCTCCCCGTCCGGCCCGGTGACGAGGTCCACGCGCGCGTACAGCAGCTCCTGATCACCGGACAGGGGCACCGCGGCCAGGGCCCGCTCGGCGACGGCCCGTTCGGCGGGCGTCGGCTCCCAGGGCTGAAGGTCCGGGTGGGCGATCTTGTCTGCGTCGTACGGGGTTCCCGGCGCGAGGACGGCGCCCTTGCGGCTGGCGTGCAGCAGATGCCCGCCGAAGAACTGCAGGGCCCGCTCGCCGTGGGTGTCGATGCTGGTCAGATAGGGCTGGAGCATGACGGTGAAGCCCTCGGCGTGCATGCGCTCGACCTGGCGCAGGGCCGCGTCGCGCTCTCCGGCCGGGTAGCGGGCGGCGTAGCGGGCGCCGGCGCCGGAGGTGGGCTTCACGACGTACTCGTGGCCGTCGGGCAGGTCGACTGAGTCGCCGGGCGCGAAGTAGCGGGTGGGCACGGCCGGTACTCCGGCCTCCGCGAGCCGGCCCAGGTACCTCTTGTCGGCGTTCCACCGCACGACGTCCACCGGGTTGGCGAGCCGCGTCACCTTCGCGCACCGCTCCGCCCACGCCGTGAACTCCCCGGCCCGCCAGCTGTAGTCCCAGGTGGACCGTATGACGACGAGGCCGAACCCGGCCCAGTCCACCTCGGGGTCGTCCCAGTACACGACGGCGACCTCGGCCCCGGCCTCCCGCAGCGCGTCCGCCAGCACCGGCAGGTCCTGGTCCTTGGTCACCTCGCCGCCGGGGTCGTAGGTGACGAGCGCGATGCGCGGGGTGCCGGCCACGGCGACTCCATTCTCGGGCAAACGATCGATTCCGGAGCAGGCTAACAACGGCCGACGGAACCTCGGCACCCTGTTTGACCTTCACCTTCGGTGAAGCCCCAGCATCGGTGGCGGAACCAAGGAACACGACGAGCGCGACGAGCGCGAGGAAGGCGGGGGGACGCATGGAAATGCTGACGATCGGCGCGTTCGCGAAGGCGTGCCGGCTCTCGCCGAAGGCACTGCGCCTGTACGACGAGCTGGACCTGCTGCGGCCCGCCCGGGTGGACCCGGACACGGGATACCGGTACTACGCGGTGGCCCAGCTGGAGCAGGCCCGGCTGGTGGCGTGGCTGCGGCGGCTGAGCATGCCGCTGGCCGAGATCCGCCGGGTGGGCCGGCTGTGCGCACTCGACTCGACGGCCGCCGCCCGCGAGATCCGCGCCTACTGGGCGCGGGTCGAGGCGGAGACGGCGGTACGGCGGGACCTCGCCGCGTTCCTGGTCGATCACCTGACGACGGACTCGCAAGAGCCAGGAAAGGACACCGCCATGCTGGAACTGCGGTACTCCGCACACTCGGACACCGGACGCGTCCGCCCCGCCAACCAGGACACCGCCTACGCGGGCACCCGGCTGCTCGCCGTCGCCGACGGCTTCGGACCGGCGGGCGCGCCCGCGAGCAGCGCCGCCGTGGCGGCACTGCGCTCCCTGGACACCGACGAGATCCCGGCCGGCGGGGTCCTCAACCTGCTGGAGGACGCGGTACGGGGCGCGGCCCAGGCCGTCCAGGACGTGGCCGACGGCGCCGACGACATCGGCACGACCCTGACCGCCCTGCTGTGGACGGGCTCGCGACTGGCCCTGGTGCACATCGGCGACTCCCGCGCCTATCTGCTGCGCGACGGCGAACTGTTCCTCATCACCCATGACCACACCGTCGTCCAGTCGATGATCGACGAGGGACGCCTGACCGCCGATGAAGCCGTCTCCCACCCCCAGCGGGCCCTGCTCCTGAAGGCCCTGACGGGCGGCGGGACGACGGTGATCCCGGACCTCCGTCTGCACGACGCCCACCCGGGCGACCGCTACCTGCTGTGCTCCGACGGCCTGTCGAGTGTCGTCCCCGAGGACCGCGTACACGACCTGCTCACCTCGCGGACCAGCCCGGACGAGACGGTCCGGGCCCTGGTTGACGCGGCGAACGAGGCGGGCGGCCCGGACAACGTCAGCTGTGTGGTGGCGGACGTGGTGCAGCGGGCGGCCTGACCCGGGCCGCTACTCCTCCTCGCCCGGCTCCCAGTCCAGCAGCCGCACCTTCGCCACCGTGCGGACATGGCGGCGCATGGCCGTGGCCGCCTGGCGGGGCTGCCGCGCGGCGATCGCGTCGAGGATGGCCCGGTGCTGGGAGAGGGAGCGGGACGGACGGCCGGGCTGGCGGAGCGACTCGGTGCGGCTCTCGGCGATCTGCTCGGCGATGGAGCGCATGAACTCGGCGAGCAGACTGCTGTGGGCCGCCGCCGTCACGGCCGCGTGGAACAGGCGGTCGCCCTCCACGCCGTGACCGCCCGCCTCGATCTCCTCCGTCATGTGGACGAGCGCCGAGCGCATCGCCGCCAGATCGTCCTCCGTGCGCCGCTCGGCGGCCAGTTCGGCGAGCTTCGTCTCCAGCGCCTCCCGGGCCTCCAGGACATCCGGGAGGCGCCTGCGGCGTTCGACCATCCGCTCCACGGGCTCGGTGTCGAGACTGTCCCGCACGAGGTACGTACCGCCCCCGTGCCGGGCCTCCACCAGGCCCTGGACCTCCAGCACCACGATCGCCTGCTTCACCGAGGCTCGGCTGACCCCGAGCCGCTGCGCGAGATCACGCTCGGGCGGCAGCCGGTCGCCGGCGCGCAGCCCGCCCTCGGCGACGTACTGGCGCAGCCGCTCCAGCACCTGTTCGTAGAGGCGCTGTTTCGTCATGGGGCGCAGGGCGTCGGTCACGGAGTCCCCCTCTCGCCGGGAGCGTAGCACCGGGCCTGTCGCATTCACCCGACCCAGTGGCCAAGTGGCTGAACCAATTATCGCCCGACCCCTTGACGGGCGCCCGGGCCGCACCCACGCTTTCAGCCAACGCACCTCAAGTGGTTCAGCCACTCGGCCACTCCCAGGTGCTCCCAAGCCGCTCCGGGGCCCAACGACGGGAGCCCGTATGTCCCCCGAACTCATCTCGATCCTCGTCCTCGTCGTGGTGTTCGTCATCGCCACCACCCGTTCCGTCAACATGGGCGCGCTCGCCTTCGCCGCGGCCTTCGGGGTGGGCGGGCTCGTCGCCGACCTCGACGCGGACGGCATCTTCGCCGGCTTCCCCGGTGACCTGTTCGTCGTCCTGGTCGGTGTCACGTACCTCTTCGCGATCGCCCGCGCCAACGGCACCACCGACTGGCTGGTGCACGCCGCCGTCCGGCTCGTGCGGGGGCGGGTGGCGCTCATCCCCTGGGTGATGTTCGCGCTGACCGGCGCGCTCACGGCGATCGGCGCGGTCAGCCCGGCCGCGGTCGCGATCGTCGCCCCGATCGCCCTGAGCTTCGCCACGCGCTACGGGATCAGCCCGCTCCTGATGGGCGCGATGGTCGTACACGGCGCCCAGGCCGGCGGCTTCTCCCCGATCAGCATCTACGGCTCGATCGTCAACGGCATCGTCGAGCGCGAGAAACTCCCGGGCAACGAACTCGTCCTCTTCTTGGCGTCGCTGGCGGCGAATTTGGTGATCGCCGGGGTGGTGTTCGTGGTGTGCGGCGGTCTGAGGCTGGGAGCAGACCCAGCTGCGGGCAATCGTGCCGCTAGGGCGGCACCCGTCCCACAGAAAGCGGCACCTCGCCCCGCCGAGCTGCGGACCCACCCCGCCCCAGCCGCCCCCACCCTGAGCCCCGAAGAAACCTCCCTTACCCCACCCCGCATCGCCACCCTCACCTCCCTCCTGGCCCTGGTCGTCGCCGTCCTCGTCTTCGACCTGGACGCAGGCCTCACCGCGATCACCCTCGCAGTCATCCTCAGCACGCTGTGGCCCGAAGACAGCCGCAAGGCCACAACCCAGATCGCCTGGCCCACCGTCCTCCTCATCTGCGGCGTACTGACCTACGTAGGCGTCCTCGACGAGATGGGCACCATCACCTGGGCCGGCGAGGGAGTCGGCGGCATCGGAATCCCCCTCCTCGCCGCCCTCCTGCTCTGCTACATCGGCGCTCTGGTCTCCGCCTTCGCCTCCTCCGTGGGAATCATGGGCGCGCTGATCCCCCTGGCCGTCCCCTTCCTGGAACGAGGCGAGATCGGGGCCATCGGCATGGTCGCCGCACTCGCCGTATCGGCGACCGTCGTGGACGTCAGCCCGTTCTCCACGAACGGCGCCCTGGTGCTGGCCGCCGCGCCGGACGTCGACCGCGAGCGTTTCTTCCGGCAGCTGATGGTGTACGGAGGAATCGTGGTGGCGGTCGTACCGGCCGCGGCATGGCTGGTGATGGTCGTCCCCGGCTGGGGATAGCCGGCCGATGCCCCAGCAGAAGACAGACAGGCACAACAGCTAAGGAGACGGACGCGTGACCCCTCTCTTCCCGGCCCTGACCGAGGCCCCGGCCGACCGCCCCGCTCTCCGGTTCGGTGAGCGCTCGCTGACGTACGGAGAACTCGCCGCCGCGGCCGGCGCCCTCGCCGCACGCATCGGCGAGGCCAGGCGGGTCGCCGTCTGGGCGACGCCCACGATGGAGACCGCCGTCGCCGTCGTCGCAGCCCTGCTGGCCGGCGTCCCCGCCGTGCCGCTCAACCCGAAGTCGGGCGGGAAGGAGCTCGGCCACATCCTGTCGGACAGCGCCCCCGACCTGGTGCTCACCGCCCCGGAGGACCAACTCCCCTCCCCCGTGGAGGATCTGCCCCGGCTCGACGTGGACGTGCACGCCACCGGCCCTGCCCCCCAGGAGCAAGCCGATGAGTCCGACCCGGCCCTGATCGTCTACACCTCCGGCACCACCGGCCCGCCCAAGGGCGCCGTCATCCCGCGCCGGGCGATCTCCTCGACCCTGGACGCGCTGGCCGACGCCTGGCAGTGGAGCGGCGACGACGTCCTCGTCCACGGACTGCCGCTGTTCCACGTGCACGGCCTGGTGCTGGGCACGCTCGGACCGCTGCGGCGCGGCGGGTCGGTCCGGCACCTGGGCCGGTTCAGCACCCAGGGGGTGACCCGTGAGCTGGCCGGGGGCGCGACCATGCTGTTCGGTGTGCCGACGATGTACCACCGGATCGCGGAGGCGGTGACCGGTGACCCGGATCTGGTGAAGGCACTGACCGGGGCGCGGCTGCTGGTCTCCGGTTCGGCCGCGCTGCCCGTGCACGACCACGGTCGGATCGCGACCGCGACCGGACGGCGGGTGATCGAGCGCTACGGCATGACGGAGACGCTGATGAACACCAGCGTGCGTGCCGACGGCGAGGCCCGCCCGGGCACGGTCGGCGTGCCGCTGCCGGGTGTGGAGCTGCGGCTGGTCGAGGAGGACGGCTCGGAGGTCGGCGCGTACGACGGGGAGACCGTCGGCGAGATCCAGGTGCGCGGGCCGAACCTGTTCACCGAGTACCTCAACCGGCCCGACGCCACCGCCGCCGCCTTCACCGCCGACGGCTGGTTCCGCACCGGCGACATGGCGGTGCGCGACCCCGACGGCTATGTGCGGATCGTCGGCCGCAAGGCCACCGACCTGATCAAGAGCGGCGGTTACAAGATCGGGGCGGGTGAGATCGAGAACGCGCTCCTGGAACACCCGGGAGTGCGGGAGGCCGCGGTCACCGGGGAGCCGGACCCCGACCTGGGCGAGCGGATCGTGGCGTGGATCGTGCCCGCTGACCCCGAGTCGCCGCCCGCCCTGGCCGAGTTGGCCGACCATGTGGCCGAGCGCCTCGCACCGCACAAGCGCCCCCGGGTCGTCCACCACCTGAACGCGCTGCCCCGCAACGACATGGGGAAGATCATGAAGCGGGCGCTGACCCATGAGTGACCGGCACTCGGCGCGCGAGATCGTCGCCCTCGTCGCCGACGACTTCACCTTCGCCGAACTCCCCGCGTCCATAAGGGACCCCAGGCCGGACGGCCCGCTCGGATGGCCGGGCTACGACGCCTCCCGCGCCCGTGCCGCCGAACGCACCGGCGAGCAGGAGTCCGTGGTCTGCGGCACCGCCCGGATCGGCGGCGCCCGGGCCGTGCTGATCGCGTTCGAGTTCGGCTTCCTCGGCGGCTCCCTGGGACAGCGCACCGGGGACCGGCTGGAGGCGGCGTACACGTACGCCCGTGAGCACCGCCTCCCGGTCGTGCCGCTGGTCGCCACCGGCGGCAGCCGGATGCAGGAGGGCATGCTCGCGCTGACCCAGCTCCAGCGGGTGGCCCGCCAGTCGGCGCTCACCAGGGAGGCCGGTCTTGCCCAGGTCGCGGTGGTGCGCGACCCGACGACCGGTGGCGGCTGGGCCACCCTGGGCGCGGGCGCCGACGTGGTCCTCGCGCTGCCCGGGGCGCAGATCGGCTTCGCCGGCTCCCGGGTGCGGCCGGCTGACGCGGACCCGGCGGCGTACACGGCCGAGGCGCAGCTGGCGGCGGGCGCGGTGGACGCGGTCGTACGTCCGGAGGAGCTGCGTGAGGCGCTGGGGCGGTGGCTGCCGCTGCTGACGTCCCCGTCCGGTACGCCCGCCCCGCCGCCGGAACCGCTGGGCGACAGCGCGGGCCTGCCCGGCACCGGCTGGGACGCCGTCCGGCGCGCCCGCTCGCCCCGGCGGCCGCGCGCCGCCGCCTATCTGGACGCCTACTTCACCCATCGGGTCGCGATCAGCGGCGACCGCTGCGGCGGCACCGACCCGGACGGGATGCTGTGCGGGTTCGGTGAGCACCGGGGCCGTACGGTCGCCTACGCGGCGCAGACCGGGACCGCGACCCGTCCCGCCGGCTACCGCACCGCCGCCCGGCTGATCCGGCTCGCGGACCGGCTGGGCATTCCGGTGCTGACCCTCGTCGACACCCCGGGCGCGGCCAACGACGCGGAGGCGGAGCGGCAGGGCGCGGGCGCGGCGATCGCCGACCTGTTCGTGGCGGTGGCGGGCGCCCGTACGCCGGTGACGACCCTGGTGATCGGCGAGGGCGGCTCCGGCGGCGCGCTGGCCCTGGCGGCGCCCGGCAACACCTGGGCCACGCCCGACAGTTACTTCTCGGTGATCGCCCCGGAGCTCGCGGCGGCCATCCTCAAGCGGCCGCCGCGCGAGGTGGAGCCGACGGCGGACCAGCTCCGCATCAGGCCGCAGGATCTGGTGGAGCTGGGGGTGATCCGGGGGACCGTGGGACCGTAGATCCGGTGGATGCCCCACGTGACATCAAGTACCGTCCGTCACAATGAAAATGCTCAGTGCAGTGGGACGACGGGGGTGCCGTGGACGGGTTGGTCGAATTCAGGACCGGTGACGGTGCCGTGGTCGCGGTCGAGGGGGTGGAGGAGCGGTCCGGCTCCCGCCTGGTCTCCCGCGGCGACGGTACGGTCCAGGCGACCCGCACCTTCGAAGGTGCCCTGGACGGGGTGCGCGCCGCCGCCGAGTCCGCGCTGCGCGTCTTCCGGGACGGCTCGCTGAAGCCCGACGGCGTGGAGATCGAGTTCGGGGTGAAACTGTCCGCCGAGACGGGCGCGTTCATCGCCAAGGGGACCGCCGAGGGCCATCTGGTGGTCAAGCTGTCCTGGTCCCCGTCCGCGCCGGAGGCCGGTGCGCAGGGGGCCGGTGCGCAGGGGGCCGGTGCTCGGGAGGCCGGCGCCGCGTCATGAACAGCGCCGTGGGCAGCGCCCTGGAGACCACCCTGAACAGCGCCGAGTGGCACGCCCGGATCGAATTACACGGCCGGGTGGCCGGAGCGGGCTTCCTGGTCACCCCCAGCACGGTGCTGACCTGCGCCCATGTCGTGCGGGACGGCGACGGCCTGACGGTGACCTTCACGGAGCGGCCCGGCTCCCCGGCCGTGCCCGCCCGGGTCGTCGCGCACGGCGGCTGGACCGGCTCCGGCACCGACCTCGGTGACCTCGCCGTGCTGGAACTGGACCGGGAGATGCCCATCGCCCCGGCCGCGCTCGCGCCCGTCGACGCCGCGCACGGCACGAGCCCCCGCAAGCTCGTCGTCTACGGCTTCCCGGCCGGCTTCGACGAGGGCACCCTCGCCGAATACCGCGTCACCGCAACCCAGTTGATCAAACGGGAGTGGCTCCAGCTGGAGGCCTGGCACCTGGGAGGCCAGCCCCTGGCCCCCGGCTTCAGCGGGGCCGCCGTCACCCTGGCCGACACCGGCGAGGTCGTCGGCATGGTCACGGCGGCGGCCGGCGGCCGGGACGTGCGCAACGGCCGGATGATGCCCACCCAGGTCATGGCCCGCTACTGGCCCGGCCTGCAGAGCCTCGTCCCCACCTCGGACCACGCCGGTGCCGACCGGGCCCGGCTGCGCGCCCTGGTCGAGAAGGCGGCCCGCGCGGGCGTGGACTGCGACCCGGCCCGGCTCTACACCGCGGCCGCCGACCCGTTCGACCCGCCGCCGCCCGAGGAGGGGTTCGACTCGCTGTGGTCGGCGGCCCTGTTCGTGCTGTGCGAACTCGACGGCCCGGGCGCCGCGCGGACCGTGTCCCGGTTCGCCGACCGGCTCGAAGCCCTGCTGCACACCCCGGCGGTGGAGCCGTCGGCGCCCGACTGGTCGCCCATCCTCGTGGAACTGGGGCACAGCGGAGCGGGCGACGGCCTGGTCCGGGTCGAGGTGTCCGCGTACAGCGAGGGGCGACGGCACCCGGTGGACTCCGGCACGGTCGAAGAGCACCGGCTGCACGCCTACGTACGGGACCGCATCGAGGCGGCCTTCCGGTATCTGACGCCCGGCGCCGACGAGTTGGTCGCGTTCGCGCTGCCCCGGGACTGGCTGGACTGGCCCGTCGACCTCTGGGAGAGCGCCCCCGACGACGCGACCCCACTCGGCTGCGTCTACCCGCTGGTCGTCACCGACCACGCCCGGCGCAAGGCCAGCACCCGGCATGTCCTGACCCGGGCCTGGAAGCGCCTGGACTCCCTGCCGGGCGCGCGGATGCACCGTGTGGAGTGCGGCGGCCCGGAGGAGCCCGGGCGGCTGCGGATGCGGATGCGGCGGCCGGACGCCTGCCTCGCCGGGTTCGGCACCGCCCCGGCCGCCTCCCGTACCCGGCCGCACTTCGACACCTCGCTCACCGCGCCGGCCCCGGTCATCGTGTGGTCGCGCGGCGGCTGCGACTCGGGGCAGGAGGAGTGCGCGGGAGCGGACGGCTGCACGGGCAAGGCCTTCCTCGACGCGCTCGACGCCTGTGTGACGGCCGTACCGCCCGCCGAACTCCCGCGCCACATCCTGGCCCTGCGCGAGGAGGCCGAGGCGGAGGAGGACCACTGGGCCCACGGCATCCAGCTGCTCTGGGACGACCCACGCGTCTTCACCGACCCGCACGCGGCCGTCGCCGCGCACGCGGGGTCGCCGGTGTCCTGACCCACCCGGACGCGGTCCGGGGCGCCTTGAGAAACACCAGCACGAAAACGGAGAGCGGAGACCACCCCCCATGCCGCACTGGTCGGTCTACACCGGCAGGAACGAGCCGCACGACGGCATCGACCACCTCCCCGACCCACCGCCCTGGCGCGCTTTCGACGGCGGGCCCGCCCTGCCACCGCCCGACGACACCGACGACGCGACGGCCGTCTCGCCCGACCGTGTGCACCGGGCCAAGTCGTACGTGGCCACCCCGGAGAGCGTCCGGCTCGTCAACGCCGCGCTCTGTCTGCGCCGCCCCCTGCTCGTCACCGGCCCGCCCGGCACGGGCAAGTCCTCACTGGCGTACGCGGTGGCGCGCGAGCTGCGCCTCGGCCCGGTGCTGCGCTGGAACATCACCAGCCGCAGCTCGCTGGCCGACGGCCTCTACCAGTACGACCCGCTGTCCCGGCTGTACGCGGCCCGGGAGCGGCAGGACCGGCAGGAGCAGGACCGGCAGGGGCGGGGCCGGCCGGCCGCCGGCGACGTCGAGGACCATCTGCGCCTGGGCCCGCTCGGCACGGCCCTGCTCCCCTACGGCCGGCCCCGGGCCCTGCTCGTCGACGAGATCGACAAGAGCGACCTCGACCTGCCCAACGACCTGCTGAACGTCCTGGAGGAGGGCCAGTACGAGATCCCCGAACTGGTCCGCGCCGCCCGCCACTCGGACGACGGGGCGGCCGAGGTCCTGGCCGACGGCACGGACACCCCGGTCGCCGTCCACCGCGGCCGGGTCCGCTGCCGCGCCTTCCCCTTCGTCGTACTGACCAGCAACGGCGAACGCGAGTTCCCGCCGGCCTTCCTGCGCCGCTGCGTCCGGCTGAAGCTGCGCCGCCCCGACCGGGACCAGCTCACCGACATCGTCCGCGCCCACCTCGACACCCCGGACGCCGCAGCGGACCGTCTGATCACCCGCTTCCTTGAGCGGGCCAACGGCGGCGAACTCGCCACCGACCAGCTCCTGAACGCCCTCTACCTCACCGGAGTCTCCGGCCTGGACGCCGAGTCCCGCGACGACCTCGCCGAGCAACTGATGCCGTACCTCAGCGCGACGGCCGACGGCGATGGATTCTGAGCACGAGGGGGAGCGCCCTCGGGCGGACCGGGCAGGCGCTCGCGGCGCGGGCCGCGTCCCCCCGGCCGCCGCGCTGTCGGCCGACGACGCCGACTCGGGCGCCCCCGGTGACGGCCTGTCGGCGACCAGCCGCCGCGCGGCCGGGGCTCGACACGGGCTCACGGGTCGCGCGGCGAGGCAGTCCCCGGTCGCCCGCCTGGCCGCGGCCCTGTCCGCCGCGGGTGGGTCACCGACGCCCCGGGAGCTCGCGGAACTGCTGTGGCTGGCGGGCCGGCTGGAGGCGGACGAGCCGTCCGCGCGGGAGCCCCGGACCGTCGGTCTCGCCACTCCGGAAGGGACAGCCGAGGCCCGCGCGCCCGAGGGCGACACCCCACCCGCCCCCGTACCACCACGTTTCCCGGAGCCGCCACCGACGGCCCCGGCACCCACGCCCGACCACCGGGTCCCGCTGCGCCTGCCCGCCCCGCGCTCCCCGGGCCCCGCACCGGGGGACGGAGCAGGCGGCGGTTCCCCCCTCCTCGCCCCCGCACCCCCGATGCTGCCCCACCCCCTCGCACTCCAGCGCGCCCTGCGCCCGCTGCAGCGCAAGGTGCCCTCCCCACACCTGCGAGTGCTGGACGAACGGGCCACGGCCGACCGGATCGCCCGGCTAGGCGCCCACCCCGACGTGTGGCTCCCGGTACTGCGCCCGGCCCCCGACCGCTGGCTGCGGCTGAACCTCGTACACGACACAGGCCCCACCATGCCGGTCTGGCGCCCCCTGGTGAGCGAACTGCACACCGCCCTCGCCCAGTCGGGCATCTTCCGTACCGTCACCCTGCATCCGGCCACCCCGGACGGCCGGGCCCGCCAGGTCCCCGTCCTCGACGACGGCCGTACGGTCACCCTCGTCATCAGCGACTGCATGGGCCCGCAGTGGCGCCCGGGCGAGGCGGGCGACCGCTGGTACCGCACCCTGCGCCGCTGGGCCCGCCATATGCCGCTCGCCGTGGTCCAGCCCCTGCCGGAACACCTCTGGCCCACCACGGCACTGCCCGCCGAACCGGGCCTGCTGACCGCCCCGTCCACGGCGGCGCCCTCGGCGGCACTCGCCTTCACCCCGTACGAGGCCACGCCGCCCCCCGACCGGGCCCTGCCCCTGCCGGTCCTGGAACCGGGCGCCCCCTGGCTCGCCCACTGGGCGGCCCTGGTCGCCGACCCGGGCGGCGTTCGCACCCCGGGCGCGGCGGCCTGGCTGCCGCCCGCCCCCGCACCGCCCGCCGAACCGGCCCCCGACCTCGCATCGGCGTCCCCGGAGGACCTGGTGCTGCGCTTCCGCGCGACCGCGTCCCCCGAGGCCTTCCGCCTCGCCGGGCATCTCGCCCTGGCGGTCCCCTCGGTGCCCGTGATGCGCCTCGTCCAGCGCACCGTGGACCGCGACCCGCACCCCCGGCACCTCGCCGAGGTGATCCTCAGCGGCATGCTCGCCGCGGCCCCCGGCCCGCCCGGCTCCTATGAATTCCGTCCCGGCGTAAGGGAGTTGCTGCTGCGCTCCCTGCCCCGCACGGCCCGTGGCCGGACCCGGGAGTTCCTCGAGCGCGTCGGCGGCCTGATCGACGAACGGGCGGGGCTCGCGGCCGGGGAGTTCCGGGCCGAGACGGACGGCGGACAGCACAGCTCGGGGCCCGCGTTCGCGACGGTGCGCGAGGAGACGGTACGGCGGCTCGGCGGGGAGGGGCAGCCGGAGCCGCTGTTCGCGGGGCGGTACCGGCTGATCGGGCGGCGGGGGTGGAGCGGCCGCGTGTCCAAGGCCGTGGACGTCCGCACGGACCAGCAGGTCGTCGTACGCCGATATCGCGACCAGCCCGCCCCGCACGAGCGGTTCCTGAGGGAGGCACGAGCGCTCGCCGAGCTGGAGCATCCGCATCTGGTGCGAGTGCTCGACTTCGGGGTGGAGGACGACGCGCCTTACCTGGTGACGGAGTTCGTGGACGGCCTGTCGCTGGCCGAAGTGCTCTCGGGTATCACCTTCCGGACGATCGCCCGCCTGGTGAGCCAGGGCGTGGCCGGCCTCGAGGCCCTCCACGACCACGGTCTGGTGCGGGGGGAGAGCGGGCCTGCGGGGCTGATGCTGCGGCCCGACGGCACCGTGCTGCTCAGCCGGTTCGCGTTGGGCGAGGAGTCCCGCGGCAAGGACCCCGAGTCGGACGTCGCCGAGTTCCGCTGGCTGCTCAGGCAGCTGACCGCGGGCATGTCGGTGCCGGTCCAGCACGGACGCCTGCTCGACCTGATCGACAAGCACCGCCTGTCCGAAGCCGCCGACCACGCCGCTCTCCTGCTCGCGACGGCCCCGTGGCCGCCGCCGCGCCACGTCACCCTGCTCGGCCCGCTGCGCATCAGCGACGGCACGGACGACATCGAGCCCCCCTCACCGCACGCCCAGGCCCTGCTGTGCATGCTGCTCCTCGACCACGGACGGCGCGTGACGCACCAGGTGCTGGCCAGAGGCTTGTGGGAGGAGCTCCCGCCGGAGAGCGAGGCCGCCGACCGCCTCGAGCGCCTGGCGGAGGAGGTGCGGCAGGTCCTGCCCCGCGGCGCGCTCCTCTCGTTCTCGCGCTCGTACGCCCTGTACCTGCCGGACGTGTACGTCGACGCGCTCCACTGCGAGGAACTCCTCGGCGACCCGCTGCGCGGCCCCGCAGAGCTCCGGCACGCCCTCGACCACTGGTACGGCGACCCCCTCGACGGCATCCCCGGCCCCGCCGCCGCGGCCACCCGGGACCGACTGCGCGCCCTCAGGCTGGAGCTCGAGACCACGCTGGCCGAACTGGACCGGAGGTCGTCCGAAGAGGCCGCCGGCCCCACGATCCTCTTCGAGGCCGACGACCTCACCGGCCACCCCGAGGCCCGCATCACCCTCGAGTACGCGGTGCACGAGATGCTCTCCCGCGGCGCCCTCGCCACCCACCGGTTCGACGTCCGGGTCCGCGGCAACGGCTACGTCGTCCACACCGAGCCCGGCACCTACGTCCTCCCCGTGCTGGTCGCGGTCCTGCGCGGGCTCCCCGAGGTCCTGACCGGGCTCGTGGACCCGCCGCCCCTCACCGTGACGTTCTGGGACCGGCCCACGCCCCCGGCGGTGACACCGCCCGTTCCCGCCGACATCCAGGTGGTCGTCTCCCCGGACGTATACGAGCAGTTCGCCGGCAGCTCGGCGGCCCAGGGACCCCAGCGCTTCCAGCCCCTCTACCAAGGCGGCGCCACCGACACCCCGCCCGTCGCCTGGTACTGCCCGCTGTCCCCCGCCACGGCCCCCGAGCCCGAGGCCCGCGACCTGGTGGAGGGCCCCTTCATCACGCAGGACCTGCGCCGGCTCGGCATACCGGCCCCGGGCCGCACGGCCGTCGTCCACACCCAGCCGGACGGCCCGCTGACCCTCCTCAACCCCGCCCGGCCGCACGGCACCCGGCCGCCGCGGCACGTGACGTACTACGAGGTGGACCTCACCACGCACCAGTCCCACCACCGGGTCTCCCTGCCGAGCTCCGGCAAGGGCGCCTTCGCCGCCGCTGTCGAGCTGTCCTGGCACGTGGACGACCCGGTCGCCTTCGTCCGCGGCGAGGTCGCCCGGGTGTCCGAGCCGCTGCTCGACCATCTGCTGGAGGAGGCGGCCCGGATCACCCGACGGCATCCGCTGCGCCGGGCGGGCGCGGCCCAGCGCGCGGTCAACGCCGGGCTGCGCCGGTGGCCCGTGCCGGGGCTTTCGGTGACGGCGTCGGTGCAGCTGGCCCCGGAAGGGGCGGCCCTGCCCGGACCGCAGGGGGCAGCTCCCCCGGAACGGCCGTTGTCCCGTCTCCTCGACGAGGCCGAGACGGTGCTCCTCGGCTTCGACGGGCCCATGGCCCGCCTGTTCTCGGCGACCACCGCCGCGCAGGCCGCGTTCGAGCTGCTCGCCCTCGTCGACGAGCACCGCGATCCGCGGGACGCGCTGCCCGGCGCGGTGCGGGACACGTTCACGCATCCCCTGGACGTGCTGCGGGCCTTCGCACGGGACCGGCTCGGCCCGCTCCTGCGCGAACGCCTCGACGCCCGCGAACTGGAGGCGGTCCCCGACGCGCCCACCACCCACAACTCCGTGCCGCTGGTGCGCGCCCTGCACGACCTCGGCCGCCGCGTGAGCGTGGTGTCGGACGTCGGCGCACCGGCCGTCCACCGCTATCTGGAGCCCTACGGTCTGCCCCTTGCGGGCATCCACGGCCGCGGCGAGGACCTCACCCTGCTGACCCCGCACCCCGACTGTCTGCTGCGCGCGATGCACTCCTCCGGCGGCGCCGCCGCGACCGGCGTACTGATCGGCTCCACGGTCGCCGAACTCACCGCGGCCCAGCAGGCAGGCCTGCGCTTCATCGGCCTCGCCCGCAACGCCACCGCCGCCCGGCAACTCCGCGAGGCGGGCTGCGACACCACGGTCACGTCCCTGGCCCCCCTGCTGGACGCCGCGCGCTCGCTCCAGCCCTAGGGTCCGTCTGGCCGAACCCCCCGTTCGGCGGCGCCCCACCCGGCCCCCTTGGAAAGGCGGCTTCGGTCCCTCCCGCGCACGATGCGAGGGAGGCCCGCCGTCTGGCGGCCCTCCACGGTCTGTGCTCTCGGGAGGACCTGCCATGACCGCCAGTCTGGAGCAGTTGCGCCGCTGCCACTTCGCCGTCGACCTGGGTGCGGCCCGCACCCGCGTCTACGTCAAGGGCGCCGGGCTCGTCGTCGACCAGCCGTCCGCCGCCGCCGTGAACACCCGCACCGGCGCCCTGATCGCGGTCGGCGAGCTCGCCGAGAAGATGACGGGCCGTACGCCGCACTACATCCGGGTGGTACGGCCGGTCTCCGGCGGCACGGTCATCGACATCGAGATGGCCCAGCGCATGCTGCGGCACCTGCTCGGCGACAAGATGCGCCGAAGCCTGCGCCGCAAGCCGATCCTGCGCGCCGCGGCCTGCACCCCGCACGACGCCGACCCGCTGGCCCAGCGCGCCGCGATCGAGACCCTGGTCGGTCTCGGGGCCCGCCGGGTGGAACTGGTCGACACGCTGATCGCCGCCGCCGTCGGCTGCGGGCTGCCCGTGGAGCAGCCCGAGGCCACGATGATCATGGTGTGCGGGGCGGCGGCCACCCAGGTGGCCGTGCTGTCCCTCGGCGCGATCGTCACCGCCGAGCGCATCCCGGTGGGCGGCGAGGCCGTCGACCACGCGATCGTGCAGCACCTGCGTCACGAGCACGAGCTGATGCTGCCCAGCCAGTCGGTGCGGCCGTTGCAGCTGGCCCTGTCCGGCAACGGCCTCACCCCGCACGGCCCGGCCTCGACGGAGATCCACGGCCGGGACGTCGCCACCGGCCTGGCCCGCTCGGTCCTGGTCGACACCGCCGCCGTACGGGACGCCATCCAGACGCCGCTCACCGCCATCCTCGACGGCATCGGCAAGGTGCTCCGGGACTGCCCGCCCGACCTGGTCGCCGACCTCGCCGACCGGGGGATCATGATGGTCGGCGGCAGCGCCCTGCTGCCGGGCCTGGACGAGATGCTGCGCGAGGCGACCGGCATGCCCGTGCGCATCGCCGAGCGCCCTGACGTGTGCGCCGTACAGGGCCTCGGCGCCATGCTGGAGGGCAAGATCGAGCCGCTGGCGCTGGATCCGCTGGGGGCCTGAGCCGCCCGGGGGGCGAGGCCCTCAGCGGGCGAACCAGCAGCGCACCGTCGTCCCGCCGTCGCTCCGGTGCACCCGCACCAGGTCGGCGATCAGGTTGACCAGCAGGATCCCGCGCCCGCCGCGCTGGTCGCGGGGGACGGGCCGGCGCCCGGCCAGGATGTCCGCGAGCCGCCCCTCGTCGCGCACCTCGCACACCACGTAGCCGTCCTCGGTCCACATCCGCAGCACACCCGAGCCACCGCCGTGCACCACGCTGTTCGTGGTGAGCTCGGCCGTGGCGAGAGCCAGGTCGTCCAGCTTGACGCCGGTGAGACCGTGCCGCGCCGCCTCCCCGACGGCCGCGTGCCGGGCCGGGGCGAGCGATTCGGAGTCGAAGGGGAACGTGAGCGCGTCCGGCACGGGCGGCAGCGGCTCGTTGTAGCGGTCGACGACGGCCCAGGGCGCGTACGCCTCGCTGTCCTGCTCCGCCCGGGACCCGGAGGGGATGACGGTGGGGTGGGTGGCGTACGCGTCGGCGAGGACGTGCTCGGGGAGCCGCTCGACGTCGTACGGACACAGGATGGTCGCCGTACGGCCCCGGAAGGCCGCGTTGATGAGCGCCTCGTGCTGGACGCAGGCGGGGTACTCGGTGGCGGAGCGACCGGCCCAGATGGGCTCGCCGATGATCCGCACCCGGCGGCCGGACGGCTGGGTGTCGGCGAACGCGCGTAGCACGCCCGGGATGATCCGGCCCGGATTGCGCCCGGCCTCCAGCATGTCCAAGAGCTTCACGCTGCCCGCGGCCTCGCCCAGGGCATCCCGGATCAGCGCGAGGTTCTTGCCGGGCACCGCGACCGCCACGGGCTCGCCGGCCGCCAGGCCGTCGCGCACGAAGGGCACGGTGACGTCGAGGTACTCCTGCTCGTCCCGGTAGAAGAGCGCGGGGTGGACGAAGGGGTCGAGGGGCCCGAAGGGCTCGGTGACGGCAGTGGTCATGACGTCGACACCTCGATTCCCGCCTGGTCGGGCCAGAGCAGATCCAGCGTCCGGCGCAGGGCCGGCGGCGGCCGGCGAACGACGAACCTGCGGCCGTCCCTGAGCTGCCCGGCCGCGGCCGCGAGCGCACCGGCGCCCGCGACGTCGACGAACGTCACGTCGGAGAGCTCCAGGTAATACACGTCCTCATCCTCGCGAACAGCCTGCTCAAGTACGCCTTCCCAGATCGCACGGGTCGTCAGGCCGACTTCTCCCGCCGCCCGGACTCCCTGCCGCCCGGCCAGCGGAAACACCGCCAGACCCGGCACGCGGGGGCCGGCGGCCGGCACCTGATATCGAGTGTTCAAGCCCCTCTCCCCACGCTTTGGTCCACAGCGCTCGTACCCGTCCGGGAAAAGCTCATTCCCCCGAACCGGGTGTAGTACGCCGTAAGGCGGGCAGGCGCACCTGACACCGACGTCCACCCGGGGGGGCGACGTGATCGTTGCACAGTCCGGCTGGGACCGATGACGACCGACGAGGACCGACAAGGCGGTGACATGACGTCAGCGGCATCACCACACCTCACAGGAGGGTTGAACACCCTGGTCATCAGTGGCCGCGTCGACGCGGACCGCGCCGAGCTCACGCCGCGTGGTGAGCTCGTTCACGGCTGTGCGGACATCCTGGCCAGAACCCTGGCCGAGCTGCCGGCCACGATCACCCGGGTGGACCTGGACATGGGGGGCGTGCGCTTCATGGACACGGCCGGACTGCAGTTCCTGGACGCCCTGGCGGACTACAGCCGGGCGCGTGCGACGGCGGTGACGACCACGAACTGGAACGGCCAGCCGCGCCGGATCCTGGAACTGGCGGGCCTGGACACCTCCGATCCGCTGCGCACCGTGCCCCGCGCCCCCGCCCCGGCCGCCTCCTCGGCGGTCGCCCTGGAACGCGCGGAGCGCCTGCACCTCCTCCAGTCGGAGGTCGAGCAGCTCCGCCAGGCCATCGCCTCCCGCCCGGTCATCGACCAGGCCCGCGGCATCCTCATGGCCACCCACGGCTGCACCTCCGACCAGGCCTGGCACATCCTCCGGGAGACGTCCCAGCTCTCCAACACCAAGCTCCGCGACGTGGCCGCCGCGGTCACGGCCAGCGCGGAACCCGAAGGCCCGCCTCCGCCCCCCGAACTCCGCGCGGCCCTGAACAGGGCCCTCGCCCGCCGCCACCAGAGCTGAGCCACCGGGCCCGGGTCCGCCCCTGGAGCCACCGGACGCATCCACTCGGGACCGCCCGGGCCGCCACCACGCCGAGTACCACCCTGGAGCCACCGGAACCGTCCGCTCAGGGCCACCCGGGCCGCCACCACAGCCGAACTCCCGGTCCGGGCACGCCCCTGGAGTCGCCGGAACCGTCTCCCCGCGGTCACCCGGGCACGACTCGGGGCGGCGACCGCCCGGCTCCGCGGAGCCGCCCGGCGGCGGATCGGAGCAGTGAGGCGAGTGACGCGCCCCGGACCCGGGCGGCCCCGTGGGCCCTTGCCGGAGAGCGCCCTGACCCTGCCGCCGCCTGCCGGCGGTGCCACCCGCGGGAGCGAACGCCCCACCGGCGACGCACCACCGACCACCCCGGCCCCACTCGCGGCAACCCACTTGATCAGCGCAATACCTGGACGTACCGCTCTCGTTGTCAGCGATGTGCCTCCCGCGACCCCAGCCCCGGAAGACCGACGCACGAGCACCGCGCGGACGGTGATCGGCGACGACCCGGCACTGCGGGCGGCCTACCGGCTGTGCCGGCTCCGGACCAAACGGCAGGACCCCGCGGAGTACGCCCTGATCCAGCTGGTGCCCGCCCCGCTGCGCCCGGCGCTGCACGCCCTGTGGGCCGCCGCCAACGCCCTCGACGACCTGGGCGACGACCGCACCGCCCCCGCCGCCGAACGGGCCGCCCGCGTCGCGGAGTGGATCACCGCCCTGCACCGCGAACTGCCCACCGGCACCAGCCCGGACCCCGTCCGCCACGCCCTCGTACACACCGCGGCCCGCTGGCGCCTGGACCTGTCCGAACTGAACGCGGCCATGACCCAGGTCCAGGACGACACCCGCGGCAGGCACTTCACCGACTGGACAGAATGGCGCACCTGGGGCCGGGACAACCTGCTGCCCTGGTTCGGCCAGGTCCGCACGGTCTTCGACCGGGCCGGCGTACCCGTGGCGCTCCGGCTGGACACCCGGGAGACCTACGAGGAGTTCCTCGACGGCGTCCGGCTCACGGACATCCTCACCGACCTGTCCGCCGACCTCGCCCAGGGCGACCTCCTGCTGCCCGGCGAGGCCCTCGCCAACCACCCCGGGTCCGCCGCCGACTTGGCGCACCGCCGCTGGAGCCCCGCCGTAGCCGCCCTGATCGCACACCTGACCGGCCTGGCCCGCCGGTGGGTGACCCAGGAGAGTCTCAGCCGCGGCATGCACCCCGGCCCCGCCACCGTCCTGGACACGATGGCGGCCCTGCTGCGCGCCCAGCTCGACGCCATCGACACCGCCGGGCCGGCCCTGCTCAAGGCCCCGCCCCGGCCCGCGCTCCTCACCCGCGCCCGGATCCTCGCCCCCGCCCGGGCCCGCGCGGCCCTGGCCTGGAGCCTGACCCCCCTGACGGTGCCGCCCGCACACCAGCCGGCCCACGGCGGACGCCCCGCCCTCACCCGCCCGGCGCACACCACGGCCTTCCGCCCTCCGCCGCCCCACCCCAGCGGCGAGCGGCCACCGGAGATCCCGCCCGCCCAGCTGCCCGCCCACGTCGCCGTGATCATGGACGGCAACGGCCGCTGGGCCGAGCAGCGGGCCCTCCCCCGGCACGAGGGTCACCGGGCCGGAGCGACCGCCGTCCGCGAGGTGGTCCACGGCGCCCTGGACATCGGCCTGCGGCACCTGACCCTCTACACCTTCTCCACCGAGAACTGGCACCGTGACGCCGAGGAGGTCGACGCGATCCTCGACCTCCTGTGCCGTGAACTGGCCGACGACCCCTTCCGCGACCTCGACGTCCGGCTGGGCTGGCACGGCCGCGCCGGCCGCCTGCCGCCCGACCTGGTCGACCTCCTCCACCTCCGGGAGCGCACCACCCGCACCCGCACGGGCCTGACGCTGACGATGTGCATCGACTACGGCGGCCGGGACGAGATCACCCGAACGGCCGCCGCCCTGGCCCGCCGTACCCGGGCCGGCCACCTGGATCCGGACCTGATCACCGAGGACGACTTCGCACGGCACCTGCCCCGCCCGGACCTGCCGGACGTGGACCTGCTCTGGCGCACGGGCGGAGAACACCGCGTCTCCAACTTCCTGCCGTGGCACACGGCCTACGCCGAACTGCACTTCACCTCGGGCCTCTGGCCCGACACCGACCGACGCGACCTCTGGCAGGCCGTCAGCACCTACACCCGCCGCCAACGCCGCCACGGCACGACTCCGGCCACCGCGGGCCCGCCGGAGTAACACGACGACGTATTGCGGTCCGCAGGCCGGATGGTCCGCTCTGCACCTCGTGGACAGCGTCGTCGGCGTGTTTGTCGGCTCGGTGGCCCGGTCCAAGTGGCCCATGGTGGCCCCGCCCGCGACCTGGACCGCCTGCCGAGCGACGGCGGACTGCCCGGTATGGGGAACCCGATCGGTGTCAGATCACCTCGTCCAGCTCGTCCCGCATCTGCACCGCTTCGGCGTCGCGCGCGACGGCCTGGGCGAGCAGCATCCGCAGCACGAGCACGATGAGCGCGACCCCGAGGATGGCCACGCCGACCCCGCCCATGATGACGGTGACGCCCGGGTCGTCCCGCTGGCCCGGCGCATTGAGGATCGTGACCGCGAACCACACGAGGGCAGCCGTCACGATCGCGCCGATCACGAGGTCCACGTACCGGAAGGCGGCGTGGGAGAACACGGTTCCGCGTCGCACCATCGTCACCAGCCGCCATACGCAGACCAGGGCGACCTGGACCGACACCATGCCCAGGATCGTGATCACTCGCAGCGGGGTCAGTGGGAGCGATCCGTCCTCCGGGTCGTTCCCACTGACCAACGCCCACACCATCAATGCCTGTACGAACACGGTGCCGACGAGCACCACCGCGAGCACGGCACGCAGCGCACTCACTGTCAGCTTTCCCACGGCCCATCCTCCCATCGAGTCACGATGGGAATCTATCGAAATTCGATAGATGAAGCAAGGGCTGGAGCAGCGAGTGAGCGCTTGTGCCAGCCCTTCATGCGGGCGAAGGTGTGCTCGACGCGCGCCCGAACTCGCCTGTGGGAGCGGTTGTGTTCCTCCTTCCGCGCCGGGAGTTCCTTGCCCCTGGCACGGCAGGTCATGGTGTGGCCGACGGCGCCCCAAGCGCGTTGTTGAACCTCTCCTTGCCAAGAGAAGGGGTCAATGGCCTTGATATGAGAACTCGGGGTCTCGCGCTGCGAAGAAATCGCACGGGGCTTCGGTGTGGCGCCCGTGTGGCGAACGCCGCCACGGTAATCTCACGGTACTGACCTTTCTCCAGGTCAGATCGTTCCTGCACCAATGGTGCTTGGTGGGGCGGGTGGGACTCGAACCCACGGCCGACGGATTATGAGTCCGCTGCTCTAACCGGCTGAGCTACCGCCCCATAGCGGCGTGTCGCGTACATGTGTGCGCGCCGTCTGCCGCAGCATAGCCGCTCATACGATCTCCTGCTTCGGATGGTCGGCTTCGCACGGCCTTCGTGACCATGAGGACTGCGCCGGGCTCCGCGCGGTTCCCAGAAGATCGGAACAGACATGAAAAAGGACCCCTGAGAGGGGTCCTCGTTCACCATGCTCCCCCGACTGGACTCGAACCAGTAACCTGCCGGTTAACAGCCGGCTGCTCTGCCAATTGAGCTACGGAGGACCGAGCTCCCCGGACTGGACTCGAACCAGTAACCTGCCGGTTAACAGCCGGCTGCTCTGCCAATTGA